>JAKAFB010000013.1 GCA_021818105.1 Acidobacteriota bacterium | reverse complement strand
CTGCCCTGTCACGGCAGAGGTCGCGGGTTCGAGCCCCGTCGTCCCCGCCATACAAAGTAAGGGATTTTGCTTCGTATGGGACCGAAAGTGACAATCCATAATCCGTTCCATAATTCCTACTGAAGCATTGTGCTTGCAAGCCCCACCGCATCAAAAATGCGCCTTGTACAGCCTGCTTTTCATCGCTCTTGTCCTGAGTGTAGAGTCCGAGCGTCGTCTTGATGTCGGCGTGCTGCAGGAGTCCCTGCACAGTCTTCGGATGGATGCGGTGATCCACAATGAGGGCATCTACCGTGTACAAACCCGGCGCTGAACGCCCGAGGGTCACACGATGACTCACGCTGTGAACACTTTCGCGGCATACATGCTTACTGCCTTGATCAATCGCCATGATTGATTGGTCTATCTCAGCAGCATGCATAGCGATGGCAATCCGTTGCTTTACAACATTGACTGGCTGGACCGGCCTGGAATCAGGCCCAGGCTTATTGCGAAAGTATGCCTTATGCATGAGTTTGCATTCGCAGTCACGCGGCTATAGCCGGATGTCCTGAGCAATGCCGTTGATCCGGGATGGGTGCCAACCAACATGGGCATAGCTGGCGCCCCCGACGATCTCGATATGGGATGCCTGGCCCAAATCTGGCTTGCGGTTAGCAAGTGGGGAAGCGCCCGGATTTTCCGGGCGATATTTACCTAACTAAACTGCTTGAAGTGGAGCAGAGATTTGTATCTATCTTGTGGACGGTGGCCCTTTTACCATCCTTCTCACGAAGCGCCGAATACTGCCCAAGGCACCGCGAAGGGTGGCCGTCGGGATTTCTCGCTCAAGCACTTTTATGCGTGCCGAAATTGCAGTGAAACAACTTCTTCCAGTCCGCAACTTACAGGCAAACTCAAGCAAGGAGGTAAGTTGATTCAATTCAGATCGATGCTGGCACAGTGGGTCGTTCCATCCGTTCAGCCCGGGCTCGGTAGTGAATGCAAGCTTGTAACCCGCGTTGGCTACCGCAGCGCGAACGCGTCTGTCGACTCCGCCGTGCGGATACGCGAAAGAAGTCACTTCCACTCCAAGGAGATCCTCAAGACGATGCTTTGATTCATGTACCTCGCGGTGCAGTTCCGTATCGCTGAGTGATGGCAACCATGGATGACTGAGCGTGTGTGAGCCGAACTGGATGCCATACCTCTGCATTTCTCGAATCTGATCGAGTGTGAGCAACTTTCGAGTGCGAAGGCCGTGCTTTTGGTCCCAAACATTTGATCCGCCGATTTGATCCACTGTTAGGAAGATCAGCGGTGTATAACGATGCTCAATTGCGAGAGGCAGAAGCTCCTCAAAAAGGTCGTCATATCCATCGTCAAACGTGAGCAAGACCTGTTTCTTTGTGACTCGGTTTTGTAGCCACTGCTCTGTCGATGCTGTAGTATAGCCGGCTGCTTGGAAGTAGTGCATCATGCGGCGGAATTTGCTCGGTCCCAGATAATAGGTGCTTTCTTCTTCAGTTTGCGGTTCCGAAATACTGTGTAGCAGCAGTGCACACCTTGGATATCCTGCAGCAACTGCGAGTTGTGACAATGTACAGCCCGCCTCTTTGGCTCCGCTCCAATATTCAGCAGATTGCGCAATGCGGCCCCATGCACCAAAGATCCATCGCCACTGTGTACGATTGGCAGCCACGCTCAGCAGGCGTGAGAGCGCGATAAGTGGCTCCGACATTTGCCACGTTGACCATGATCTCCAGCGATCCAAGCGATAACCTTGATAGATGGAGACCAGATGCTCGATTTGAGGATTACGCTGCCCCAAGTCGAATACGCGATAGGCATCGAGGACTCCACTGGCCCGCCAGCAATTTCTGAAGTAAGGCTCAAGGCTCTTTGCATTCTTATGCGATAGACAAATCCTCGGTTCAAAGATGAATTCAATTCCTGCACGATGCAGGCGCATCCCGAATTCTCGCTCTTCGTCTGACGCTCGAAAATGCTCATCGAATCCACCGTAACGTAGGAAGAGATCACGGCGAATTGAGCAGTTAAGGCCGAAGCAGACAACATTTTCGAAGTTCTCGCTTACAGACTCGGGACCTCGCGCATCGAGCAGGGCCGTTGTTTCAGCCAGGCCTCTCTTCCAGGACTCGTGCAGGCATTGATCCACAAAGGTGGCCAGGGGTGTAAACCGCTCCTCACGTGCAAGACCCCACACCGCAATGTGCCGCAGCGGAGACGCGGACTCATGATGCTGCATGTGTACTGCGATCAAATCCGTTCCTGCAATGACGTCATCATCCAGAAACAAGATGATGTCACCCGCAGCCTCTCGAGCGCCTGTATTCCGTGCCGCAGGCAAACCACGATTTTCCGGATGAAAAATCCAGCGGATGTTTGGAGTCGTAGCAAACTCTCGGGAAATGGCCCGCACGTCTGCATCTTCACCGTCGCATACAACAACCACTTCAAAGTCTGGGTAAGATTGCTCAACGAGCGCATGGAGTGTGGCTTCCAGAAGAACAGGGCGTTTCCATGTGGTTACAATGACGCTGCACCGAACTGGTCGTCCTGGCTGCGAAACAGAGGTAGCGATCTCTGTGCTCAAACGGAAGCCTCTCCTTCGCTGCGATAGAGTGGCAGGGCAGTGCGCACACCCCAAATAGCCATGTAGATGCAGCCACTAAGTACTGCAGCCAATACAAGCCAGTGCTAATTTACTACCGACGCAAGATAGTGAAGTGCGGCAACTGCAATCAAGAGTGCAAGAACGGGCCAGCCTAGCCCTTCGACAGCATAGCGAAGCAATTGTGCCAGGGAGATACCGCATATCTTGCATGCCGCGAAGGTGAACAGTGTACAGTTGATGGAAAGTTGCGAAACAGCCATGCCTGCTGCGAGCCCAGTTGCCCCGTAATGAGGTACAAGCAACAGCCCACTAACGGTACTCGCAAGCCCGCCCAGGAGGGCAATGAAGGCGGCGCTTCTGACGTGCCCAGAGGCATACAGAATCAGGTCTGAAGCATAGGCAAAGGCATACGCGAGTGCTCCGAGCAAAAGCCACTGCATCACGGCTCCAGCAACTTCGTACGGACGCCCTGCCCAGACCTGTAGAAGAGGGCGCGCAAACACAGTTCCCAGAATAATAAATGGGAGGATTCCGCCGATGACTAGTCTTTGTACCTTAAGGTAACTGTGAGCCAATCGCACCTGGTCATTGTCTGCCGCTGCCTGTGACCAAATCGGAAATGCAACATGAGCCCCTTTGTCCACAAGGTTGCGCAGTTGCATTGGAAGCTTGATGGCGATGCCGAAGAGTGCAGCTTCGTGCATGGATCCCAGCGAGCCTAGAATTGCCCATGCCGCAAAATCAAAGAAAGATCCGCTTAGATTATTCAGGAACGCCCACTTGCTCATATGTAGTAGCGGTCTGAGTTCACTCCAGTTGAAGTGTGTTAGTCGCAAACGCGCGACCTTGACGCTCGGGTGAAGAAAGACCGCCATCAAGAGCAGTCGTGCCCCGGCGACTATCAACTGAACAATAGCAAGAGCCACAATTCGAAAGCCAGTAGTGAGTACAAGAATAGAGAGAACCAACTGCAGTGTTGCTGTGGCAAGCTGAATCTGGTTAATGCGATCAAATCGAAGGGCTGCCTGGTAAGCCTGTTCAAGAGCGATGGAGGGGAGGCTTACTTGGATAACCAAGGCTGCAACGATAAAAAGTATGACGGCCTCATGAAGATAAGCCGGAGGTATATGGAAAGGTCCTGGCAGCAGAGTGGCAATCAAGCCGAAAATCATTACTCCAGCCGCACCAAATGCCGCCAGTGCCCAGAACATTGTGCTGAGCAGGCTCGTGAATCGTTCCTTATTGGCATCAAGTGATGCTGAGACATAGGCGGGAACCAGGATGCTGGAAACGCCCATATCTAGCAGATATAGTACGGAAGACAAAGACATGACAAAAAGCAGCAGCCCGTATTCAGGCAGCGCTAGATAGCGAGCTATATATGCGGTGAGGCCAAGATTGATGGTAATTTGAAAGACGTAGCCCGCATAATTCCAAGCAACATTTCGGACCGCATTGGGGCCTGTTTGCCGTTGTTGGCTAGCAGCTTGTACGCTTTCCAGCATGTTATTTCCATTATGCAGAAAGGTAAACGGGGGATGTGTGCGATCCTCGTGGTCGAGGTTCATCGGGAGAACCGCTTTGCAAGACGGCGTATCCACGGCGCTGCACGCAGCGGAATTGGCCAGGCATACATCCAGGACTGTGATCGGACCATACGCCAGATCCGCGCATCGTAAATTGCTTTTTGACGAAGGTACGCTCGTAGCCATTGGAAATAAAAGCGCCGTTCAGCTTCCTCGAGATGCCCACTCTGTATCTTGTGCCACGCAGAGTCGGCTCTACACCGATATCTGCACAAACATTCCTCAGTTGCAATTGCCGGTACGTTCAAATAAATCTTGGACAAGAAGGCAATGTCTTCGAAGACCTGAAAGGTTGCTGGGTTGAACTCTTCGACAAATCCACAGACCTCGTCGAACGCACTGCGCCGCACAACTAGGCTTGATGGACATGGTGACCCGAAAGGGCCGAATGGATATGTCTGCGTGAACAATGAAGGTGGCTGATAGGATATACCCCCCGGTGCGAGTTCAGGGATGTGATTCCTTTGTCCAAGCACGTTGTCTGCATCCCAGTCATACCAGTATTCGCTGCGGCTGAACACGAGGCCCACTCCTGGATTTGTGAGTAGCAATGCAACCTGCACCTGAAGTTTGTCAGCTTGCCATACATCATCGGAATCAAGGAAGGCCAGGAAGCTACCATGGCTCTTTGCCACGCCTAAATTGCGCGATGAGGTGACGCCACGATTCTCATGGTGCTCGTGTTCCAGGTAGTGAATCTGGTCTGCAAACCTTCTGGCATACTGCTGGGCAATCGCAGTGCTTCCATCCGTAGATCCGTCATCTATCAGCAATAGTTCCCACCGATTGTAGGTCTGCTGGATGACGCTATCGATAGCTTCCGAGAGAAAGCGCTCGCAGTTGTAGAACGGGATGATAACGGAGACTAGCCCTTCAATGACTCTCATGTTCACTGTACAGTCGTTTTGACTGCTGATATTCCAATGAGCAATTCATAAGCTGGGTCATTGTATTCCAGTTCCTGCCGCGTAAGTTCCTCTTGAACAAGCCCATGTAAAAACGCAGTGGTGGTCAGTATATTCCCATAAGACTGCACCTCGACACTGGTTTCTCCAAACACTTCTGCAAACGCATGCTTCGCCGAGCGACTTGTGAATCTCCACCAGTCCTCTCCGTTGCCGGCAATGAGGTGACCGTGTATCACGGGGCATATGCCAGGTACAGTTGCCAACAGTGCACCTCCAGGCCTGAGCATTTTGCGCAGGGAGCGCAATGCTATTGTGTAATCGCGGATCAAGAATAGCGTCTGCGTGCAGATAATGCAGTCAAACCTATTCTCTGGGGCCGCTGCGATGTCCGTCAGGTCCAGCGTGATCGTTCGGTGTGGATTGTGAATATTGATATCGATGACATCAGATCGCGCGATTCTTTCCCCTCCAAAGAGGCGGGTATATTCAGCGCTTTGCACTTCCGCCACATGGCCATATATAGCCTCTTTGTGGCGCGCAAGAAAAGCCTCAACGTAAAACCTGTCGATATATTTCCCGCGTTGCTTTCCTAACTCTTGGCGATGGGGACGTAGACGGCGCAGGATTGACCAGTCCGAAACGCGATCGAGCAGCAGCATACGTTGACGCATGCTTACTCGCCGATTCCGATAAGCCACGCGAAGATGCTCAGGAACGAGTTGTTTTAGCGTGAGCAAGCAGCCCCACCCATGAAGGCGCGCAGGCCGAAACCTTCCGGCGTGATTGCGCTTTGATCGCTCACCATTGGGGAATGGTTCACTATGATAGTACCATTGCGACGGACCACGTCTGTCTAAGGGCTGTGGGGTAAATCCGTCCAGCGTCATCAACGTATCTTGCGTCGTGAAGAAATTCACATGAGAATCTCAGTCATTGTTCCAACATTCAATCGTCGCGAGATAGTTCTGCGGACGGTTCAGTCACTTGATGCGCAGACGTTTTCCGCAGACGACTACGAACTGATCGTCGTTGTAGATGGCTCGACGGATGGCACGGTGGAAGCAATGCGTGCTCTCCGGCCGGCTTGCCAGATGCGCCTGATCGAGCAAAGCAACAGAGGAATTGCTGCGGCGCGTAATGCCGGTCTGCAGGCTGCCGTGGGATCTCTTGTTCTCTTTATCGACGACGATATGACGTGTTCACCAGAACTGCTTGCGAGGCATGTGGAAGCGCACAAAACTGGTGAGGATATAGTCGCGTTTGGAGCCATCTTTCTCAGTGCGGACAGCCCTCCAAGCCTTGCAGCAGAGTGTTTCAAACACGAACTGGGAGCTTTCTATCTGAGGCAGGTAAGGTCGGGAGAAATCCCGTGGAATACGGTGGAGTGCGTCTTCAGCAACACCTCCTTGGCACGTCTGCCTCTCCTGCGAATCGGAGGCTTTGACGAGTCGTTCAGAATGCGCGAAGATCTCGAGTTGGGAGTCCGCTTATGCCAGGCGGGAATGCGTGCATACTATGTTCGCTCAGCAGTCGCTTATCAATACTACGCAAAGACGTCCGCACAACTCATTCGCGATGCTGAGGTGTTTGCTCTGAGCGATGTGCTCTTTGCGCAAAAGCACGCAGGTAGCCCCATCCAAGGCCAATGGGAGAAGTACGCACAACGGCCGCTATGGCAAAGGGCTTTGCTCGGGGGCATCGCACGGCATTCTATACTCGCTGATGCATTGCTCGCTGGGGTGTGCATGGTTGGCGAGCAATTCTTTGAGATCCCCTTCCTACGTTATGTAGGCATGCGCGCATTGCAGATGCGACGGCGCATTCATTGGCATCACAAGATATTGGAATTCGGTGAGCCGTCCTGACAATTGAGTTTGCGGCACGCAATTCGCTCGCTCGTCACTCTTTCGGCGCAGGTGTGCGAAGAAACAGCATCAGTCCCGCAAACGCCGCTCTAACACGCACGCTCCACTTACTGCGCATAATGGCGCCCTCCTCCTGCGGCACGCGCTGCCACGACAACGGCTTATGCCTCAGTCGCCGCGCAAGGTACCGCACAAGTTCCATCCTGTGTCGTGGAAACTGGCTGAACAGCAACAGCCAGTATGCCATGGAATTCCTTGCCTCTAATGCGACATCGATCGGCTTGACGGGGTGCAGAACGACGGCGGCGGGGGCATGAACTACCGAATGCCCGCGCTCAAGCAGGGATACAAATGCGTGGTTCTCTTCGCCGAGTTGGAAGGGCGCTCCCCGGCCCAACCGTTCATCAAAGACTTTCCATCCTGTGCAGGCAGATCGGCGCAACGCCATATTTGCACCAATGCCCAGGCCGCCGAAGGCTGCAATTTCAAACCATTGGGCATCACGACTGCTCAGCGTTCGGGTGGGTACTTGCGTGATTGCGGTACTGTCGAAGTCGGGAGGCACCGTCCCTCCGGTCACAACAGCTACGCGTGAATCTGTGAAGAAGTGAACCAGGTTCTCTAGCCAGTGCAGTGTAGGTATAGCATCGTCGTCGATATATGCAACGATGTCGCAGCGGCTTTCCGCCAAACCGCGGTTGCGAGCGCGGCTCAAACCCGAGGATGGTTCCACGATGTAGCGGGCATCGAAGGTTATCGCAACATTCATGGTCGCAGAATCTCCCTGCGTATTGTCGATCACGAGGACTTCATCCGGTACTAAGATCAGTCGCGCAATGCTGCTGAGGCACGCGTGCAAATCATCTGGCCGGTTACGTGTGCAGATGACGATGCTGACGGAAGGTCTGGAGTCGATCGTCACTTTGTGTGGTTGCCCTTCTTTGCAGGCGCACGCTGTATATGACTATTGAATTCCATCTCTGTGAAGTACTTCTGTTAGCACATTGCCGGCTAACGTTCGTGTGTACTAGGGCCCCACCTGCAGGGGCAATGCGGCTGGGTGTCATAAGTATAGCAAGAGCAAAGTTCGTCAAATCCACCATCCTATCTCTAGTGTTGTATATGCACGGGGGCATCGAGGCGACTCCTACATGGCAGTGTGCATCTCGTGGAGGACGCCTGGTACAAACACGAACTCCTCCCAGGGCGGGAGGAGTTCGTGTTGGTCAGCATTGACTGCTGACATGCCTAATGATGGCGTTCACATGCCGGGAGCGGGGCCGGTGCCGAAGCGCCTTAGGCTGACCATCAAGAAGAGGCAATCGTTGAAGCAATCAGTACCCATTGCCCGCCGTTATTAAACAGCAGTCCATGCACACGCAGTGTTGCTCCTGCAGGAATTGCCGTGTTGTCTTCTACGTTGGTTGCAGTTTGCTGGTATACCAGAATCTCAGTTGCACCAGTCAGCGCCGTGAAAGCGCAGTCCGGCATCAGCGTTAAAGTGAATGTGGTTGATGTGCCGGGATTGATGGCAACGTCAGTTGTGCCGCGAAAGCCCTGCTCACGCAGCCGCACTGTGGAGGCGGTCAGTGTCCCACAACTTGTTCCTGCTGTGTCGCATGCAGTTGTGCTTGCTACAAGATCACTCTCACTGAAGGGCAGTACGCTTTGCCCAACATTGATATTGCTGCGGTCAAAGACAGGCTCGAAGGGCAATCCGCTTAAGCTGACCCTGTCCGTGTCGATTTCAAACGTTGTTGTGTCTGTAACGTTCACGGTGACCGTCTTCGACAGATAGTCGGTGTTGATACTTGCCCCGGCGCCGTTCTGCATGACGATAGCGAACGCAGTGGCTGGCTGTCCGGTCGGCGGTGTAACTGAGGTGACAATGCCTCCTCCCATCGCGCCACCCGCACTCATTGTTGCCCGCACATTCGTAGCCAGCAGGCTGCCATCTGACTGCATGCGCGCGGTGACCATCACTCCCATGCCGGTGCCCAATTGCGCCATTTGCGCGATGCGCCCCTGGAAGCGTGTCTCGTTGCTGATTTGGTAGGTGAATGTGTTTGCCGCCTGATGCGGCGTAATGCTGAAGGAGTTAGAGGAAACTGCACTTACAATACCCATCATTTGATACATGCCGCCATTGCGTGCATTCACGCTGGCGCCATTCCCGCTGCCGTTACCGGTTCCGCTCTGTGATCCTAGAGACATGTGAAATACAGGCGCGAACTGGAATGCGCCGGAACCGTCTGTGGTGAGCGAGTGCTCCAGATCGAGGTCAAAGTTGAAGGTGAGAGGCGTATCTCCCACTGTTGTATTGGAGCCGAAGGGAATGGATGCATTGAATGGCCCGTTGATTTTCGTCTGCATCTGCTTCTTTGTGGTCGGATCGATGTAGGTTAAGTTGCACGAACCAATGGTCAAGGAAGCGCCAGAGTAGGTTCCCTTAGGGACACTAATCACGGAGACAGGCTCCATGATGCCCAGCCGATGAATCATCTCAACCGGTGTTGCCGTTGGTGTGACAGAGATCGCGCTGCCCGACGCGGGCGTGAGCGTCATGGAAGTCACGTTCATGGAAAAGCTCAGTAGCCAGTCGACGGGTGCGTCGCCCATGTTCACCTGAACAACAGTCCCAGTTGTTGGAGGTGCTACTGTCGCATGATCACCTCCGCAGCTCGTCAGTAATGCCAGAAGAGAAGCGGCGACCAAGAAAGCCAGCCCACGTGGAGTTCGAGGATTTAAAAAGCCGATATAGGAACTGAGGAATTTCATTTGTTGCTCCTTTCCGCTTGCGGGATTCCTGCCAATTTTGCTTGCGGAATGAACGCGAGCGCGGACATTGGCGATGGGGCGCATGGGGGGATTGCTCCCCCCACCCGTCATTGCGGCATCACCTGGGTGATGTAAATGCCGGCTCCGCTTTCGCCGGTGATGGCGTCGAGCATGCTCGATGTCAATACGAGCAGATCACTGCGTAGGCCGTCGCGTTCCATGCCTACCGTTGCGATGGTGGACCCGGTCGGAGCCTCTGGATCAATGCTCGATCCGGGGAAAGTGGTGTCAATCACTGTTTGGATGGGTTTGACTTGCGGTATGCCAGAATCGTATCCGCCGTCGGCTAAGTAAACTCCATCCACAGTTCCGGTCATGGCTTTGAAGGCAACTTCAAATGCGTCAGTCTCACGGCCTGTAACCGCAACGAAGGCGGATGAACGCCAGCGCGGAGGTTCCGGCACATCGTCTTCGCCCGCTCCGCCGTCCGATTCGCCGGTCCCCCCCGCTCCGCCGCCTGTATTTGGCGGGCGGCCAGAGAATACCCAATACACAAAGTCGCTGAACTCGCCGCTATCAGTCTTTGCAATCGGGATGAGCGTTTTCATTACCGTGTCGTAAATGAAGATGCCCTGATGAACCGGGATTTGAGCCTCATAGCCGTCTGGATACATTTCCTTGCAACTGGCGAGCATCTCCTTATTGCCGTCCACACCGCAGATGAGCAGACGAGGGCGCGTCTCGGTGCCCCACGCAGCCCAGAAACCGACGTATCGGCCGTCGAACGACAGGCCCTCTCCAAGGCGATTGAAGGTGACCCCGTCGGCCTCTCCTGGCACTTGGCCGCCAATTGCGACGATGGTGTCAAGGGCAGGTGAGGGTGCTACGGGTGCTGAATAGATGCCGCCCATAGTGGGCGCTTCCTCGTTGTCCAAGCCAACAAACACGACTGTTCCATTCGCGGCGGTTGGTGGTGCCGTGGATCCGAAGGTAGTACCGCCCTCCGGCTGGCCCGGAATCACAGTATTGTTATCTGCGATCAGCTGCATGGGCGATTTGCCTTCCTCGCCCACGGTGTCGCGAAAATAGACTCCCGTCCTGCCAGCATCACCCACGGTGTAGTTGCCTTTGAAAACGACAAGCGAGCCTCCGGTCACAGCAGGTGAACCGGGGAACTGATCAAAACGCGTTCCAGCGGGCGCACCGGGCACCTGGAAGTAGCTAAACTCTGGCACTACCCCCAGCAGAGCTGCGCCTGTCACCAGTGTTCCAGCCGGGTTGGTATACACGCCGGCGCTGCCAAGTCGACTCTCCGTTCCATCCGCAAGTGTGTACGTCCAGACAGGCTGCGATTGCCCGCGGACAGCAATCGTGTCTGAGTCCATGTCGATTCGTGGGAACGATGGGAACTGAATGAACGTTGAAAGTGCCCCGTTGTAGGAAGTGTTGTTGGGCTGAGGCACTTCCATCCCTTTCTTGGCTACCATCGTAAGGGGCTTTCCTTCCCCTCCAGACATATCGCGAATGTAGACCCCAACCGTAGGCCCTGAATCGGCCTTTGTCTGGCCTTTAAACACCACCAGGCCACGTTTGTTCACCGAGGGCTGGTTGTAGCTGTTGAAGAGTTGGGTCGTATTCGGGGCGTACATCTTGTTGTTGACGACTGTCCGCCAGTTTGTCTGTGCCTTGCCATGCACCGTGAGCGTGACAGTATTTGACTCGCCGCCGCCAGGCTCCGGATTCGTCACTGCGAACGTCAGGGTCCCTGGACTTGTCAGTAGGGCAGAAGGAATCGAGACTGTGATGCCAGTTGATGTTGTCGAAAGCACCGTTACGGGCTGGCCACTGAGCGTGACCGTTGCATCCCCGGCAAAGCCCGTTCCAACCAAGGTGACGGAGGTATCTGTCGTACTGGTTGTAATGCTCGTGGGTGATGCTGTTGTAACCTCAGGAACCGGGTTTTCGATGGTAAAGCGCATGGAAGCTGAGGTTCCACCTCCCGGCGCCGGGTTCACTACACTCACGTCGAGTCGCCCCGCTTTCGTCATGGCCGTTTCCGGTACCAGTACGCTCAACAGCGTTGGTGTGAAGGATGACGGTACCAGCGCCGTACTTCCAAACATCACCGCGCTCTGATGAACGAAACCAGTGCCGGTCACTTGCAGCGTGAACGCCTGGCTGTTGAGCAGCACTGTCTGTTGAGACAGGGCAGTCAACGTGGGCGCAGGGTTGTTGACCGTGAAGGAAAGTGCATTCGACGCGCCACCGCCAGGTCCCTGGTTGCTTACGAGCACCGGGTAGACGCCACCGTCCTGCACAGCGGAAGCCGGCACAGTGACTGTCATTTCCGTTGGCGAAGACGCACTGGGTACAAGCCCCGCGTTACCGAAGCCCACCGTGGAGGATTCGACGAAGTTCGTGCCCGTAAGTGTCAGCGCAAAATCACCGGTGCCCGCGACGATGTTGTCAAGGGAGATCGAAGTGAGCGTCGGTACCGGGTTCTCCACCGTGAAAGCAAGCGAGTTTGAGACGCCGCCACCGGGAGTCACGTTCGCCGCACTCACGGAAACAATTCCGCTCTTGGCTAACAATTCTTTGGGAACGCGAACCGAGACCTGAGTCGGGTTGGCCGCGGTCGGTGTCAGCGAAACTGTGCCGAAATTAACCGTCACGCCGCTCACAAAGCCGCTGCCAACGATGTCCAATAGAAGCTCTTCGCTGTTGAGAAGCGCCTTTGTCACAGAGAGCGATGAAATGACTGGAAGGGGATTGTTAACAGTGAACCTCAGTGCGTTGGATGTCCCGCCCCCCGGACCCTGATTCGACGCCACTACATCAAGCACTGCTCCCGTGCTTAGAGCGGTTTTTGGCACTACCACGGAGGCCTGCGTCGAACTGATGACCTTGGGAACCAGTGGCGTAGAACCAAAACTCACACTCATGCCTGGCACAAAGCCGGTTCCGGTCAGTTCCAGCGTGAAATCGGCACTATCCACTAATGCGTTATCCACCGAAAGGGCCATAATCACCGGTACTGGATTCATCACCGTGAAGTTCAAAAAGCCCGAAGTGCCGCCACCCGGGCCTGGATTTACCACGGTGACAGGGAGCGTCTGTGCTGCAGTGAGCAACGTGTCAGGAACGACCACCGTCAGTTTTGTCGCCGTGGCGCCTGTAGGAACAAGCGACTTATCACCCAGTTGAACTGTGCTGGTTGTGACAAAGTTGCTGCCCGTGATGTCCAGCGAGAAGGAACCACTGTTGAGCAGGACACCTTCCTGAGATAGCGCTGAAACAACCGGCAGAGGATTCTTGATGGTGAAGGTCAGTGTGCGTGACGTGCTTGATCCCGTTACAGCAACATCAACCAGCCCGGCTTTGCTCACAGCACTGGCAGGGACGGTCACACGGAGCTGCGTTGGTGCGAAAGAATTGGGAGTCAGCGTCGCGCCCGCGAATACGACCCTTGTGTCGTTCGTGAAGTTGGTCCCGCTAAGCGTTAAGGTGAAGTCGCTTGAACCCGCCACGATCTCGGAAGGAGTCAGGCTGCTCAGCGTATAAGGATGTGAACTGCCACCGCACCCCATCATCAGGGTGTAGATTGCGCTCGCGGCAAGGGTTAAAAGCTTGAAATGATTGCGCATACCCAACTCCCGGGTGTATCCCATCTGTGGCGAATGACACATGCACGCGCGTGAACTCTGAACACCTGCCTCTATGAGCTTCTTGTGGAACTCACACACGCCACTTGTCTCTTGCATTCAGAGTGCCAGCACCCCGAAACGAGATAAGTTATTGGAGTGGATAATGATGGATCTGAGATCCTCGGCAGGAGCCAAGGCAAAGGCGTCCAAACACTTGTACAAAGCGTACAAGGTTTCTGACAAAATATTTTTTTGTTGAAGATGCTATTTGCCTTTGTATTGCAGTAGAGGCCCTTGGCTCAGATGGCCAATTCCTGAGAAAAGTTTTAAGTTTCTACTTACCCTTCCGACGTTGAACGCGTTTCTCGCAGCTCATCAATAAGCTGAAAGGAAAAAGATAAAAGGGAATGGTGATGGCGGAGAGGGAGGGATTCGAACCCCCGATAGCCTTGCGACTATGCCTGATTTCGAGTCAGGTGCATTCAACCGGGCTCTGCCACCTCTCCGCGATAAATAGGCCATGCCTTGCACGCGATGCCTAACCCGGCAGTCCGCAACCGAATGCAAAAAACATGCGCGCCTTACCATCATACTGGTCTCACCGCTTTCGCTCCATTAGCAATGAATCAGCGGCAATTGTTGCCAGTTATGGCCTAACGCTCCTGTTAGTTTAACGTTCACTGCCCGTCCATGGCAATGTCTGCCCTTACCGCAAGTTCCGGGTGTTACGCCTCACGGAATCTCCTCTCAACATCTGTTCCAAGAACAAAATGAATGACTAAGACTGTCATTCCGATGCCAGTGCTGGTTCTCGATCCTCATCTGCACTTGCTTGACATTATCCGAAAATAGCGCTAAATATATGACCTACAGTCAATAATGAGTAATGGGCGATAATGGTGAAGAGTCGTAAAAAGCGCACGGATGAACTCATCGAAACCCTGGCTGCGGGTACTCCGCCCGCACTGCAGGGCATGGGCCGCCGACAGCGCCGCGCCGCAGAGACTCGTCTCCGTCTATTTCGCGCCGCGCTTCAACTCTTTGCCGATCGCGGCCTCCCCAACGTCACAGTCGAAGACATTACCGAGGCTGCAGATGTGGGCAAGGGAACTTTCTTCAATTACTTCGATACCAAAGACCACGTACTTGGCGTGCTGGCAGAGTTGCAGATCGTGCGCATTCGAGAAGCAGTAGACTGGGCCACATCTGGCAAACACAGTGTCTATGCAACGCTACATCATCTCTTCCTGCGTCTGGCTCAGGAACCCGGCAAAAGCCCGTATCTTGCCCGTGCAGTAATTGCTTCATTTCTTGCCAGTGATGTGGTCCGCGCCTTGATTGAGGAGCGCATGTCCGAGGCGCGCGCGCTCGTCGCGGAGGTCATCGCCCAGGGACAGAAACGCG
Source organism: Acidobacteriota bacterium (assembly GCA_021818105.1). Taxonomy (GTDB): domain Bacteria; phylum Acidobacteriota; class Terriglobia; order Terriglobales; family Acidobacteriaceae; genus Telmatobacter. The sequence goes on along the minus strand of JAKAFB010000013.1, from coordinate 48,422 downwards.
GGGAAATTGATGTGCGTCTCAAACGTGACAGCGTGGCACTTCAGCTGCAGCAGGCAATACTCGGCACCGTCCTTGTCTGGTCACTGCACGGGGAGTCCAAGCTGACTGTATGGATCGAAAACAGTTTTCGGCATTTTTGGCGAGCAATCGCGGCCAATCCTGGAGCGCACGCATCATGAGCGTTCGGCACATCACATTTCTTTTCCTCGCTGTGGCCATCGGCTCTGCGACCTCGATTCATGCGCTGCAGGAGGCGGCCGTACAGGCGCATCGGCTCACACTTCAGGAAGCGATCGATAAGGGCCTACAAGCGAATCTCAACGTGCTCCTGTCGGCCTCAAATGTTGACGAAGCGCAGGGAACGCGCCTGCGCCGCCTCTCTGCGGCGTTGTTGCCCCGAGTCGGAGCACAGACCTATGCCAATCTGCAGAACCGCAACCTGCGCGCCTTCGGTTTCTCGTTGCCAGGCATGCCTGATGTTGTGGGGCCGTTCTCAAACTACGATATTCGGCTGTATGCTCAGCAGAACATTGTCGATCGCCAAAGCATTCATGCCCTGCGAGCCAGCGATAGAAATGTTGACGCCGGGAAATTGGACCTGCGCGATGTGCGCGATCTCGTGGTGCGGGCAGTTGCTGCGATCTATCTAAGTGCAGAGTCAGCATCGGCCCGTTCCGACGCCGCCCAGTCACGCGTCTCTACTTCCAATGTGCTGTTGCAGCTTGCACGTGACAAGCATGACGCAGGAACTGCGACAGGTGTGGATGTGCTGCGAGCTCAAGTGCAACTTGCCAATGACCGCCAGGCCTTGCTCATCGCCCAAAATAACTACAAGCAGACCTTGCTCGAACTCGAAAGAATGATCGGTATGACTCCGGGTGTGCCTGTTGAACTCGCTGAAACATTGCAGTTCCATTCGTTGCCCGACCAGCAACTGGATCAGCTCATGTCTTTGGCCTTGGCGAAGCGGGCAGATTATCGATCACTTGCGGCCCAGCGTGCATCTCTTCTTGAGCAACAGAAGGCTAACCGCGCGCGCTCCTACCCCAAGCTCAGCGTCAATGGCAATTTCGGCGGTCTTGGTCGGAGTGTAGGCAGTATACAGGCTACGGGCCTGCTTCAGGGACAGGTGGATTTCACACTATTTGATAAGGATCGCGAGGGAGAAGCACAAGAGTTAGCAGGCAGGCTCAAGAGCATGGATGATCGCATTGCAGACATGCGGCGCGGCATCGAGCAGGATGTCCGTGAAGCCTTACTGGACCTCCAATCCGCAGCTGAACAGGTAGACGTTGCGCATCAGGGGAAGAAACTCGCTGAGCGCGAGCTGGAGATGGCGCAGGATCGTTTCCAGCAGGGTACAGCCAACAATGTTGAGGTCGTCACCGCTCAGGACGCCTTGGCCCGCGCGCAGGAGAACTATATCTCCGCATTGACTAGCCACATGGATGCTACATATGCACTTGCACGCGCACTGGGCGATACGGAGAGCAATGTGCGGCTGTTTGCGGAAGATCACTCTGCAATTCAGCATTGACCTGCGCGTGAGGTCGCGAGGATGTAAACAATGAAGCGAATGATACCAATCTTGATTCTGCTATTGCTCGTGATTGTAGTCCGGTTCTTTGTTTACCCATTTTTCAAGGCAAAACCGGGCATCGAGAATGAGCTGACGTTGTCTGGCAACATCGAAGCCCATGAAAGCCTTGTGGGCTTCAAGGTGCAGGGCCGAATCGTGGATCTTCCCGTGGAAGAAGGGCAACAAGTTACACCAGGCGCATTGCTTGCGCGCCTGGATGATGCGGATTACCGGCAGAAGGTGCGCATCGACGAGACAAATGTGAACGTGCGCCAATCCGATCTCGCACTGCAACTCGCTGGCACGCGCGAGCAGGAAACCAAAGCTCTTCAGCAGATCATGTTTGATGCGCAGGCTGACATGACGCAGAAAGAAATCGACAACGAGCGCGCCCAGAATCTCTTTGCCAAGGATGAAATCTCGGCACAGGATCGTGACCATGCAGAGACCGCGCTCAAGCGTGCTCAGGCAACGTATCAGGCGGCACGAGAGCGCTACGATGAGGCTATTGAGGGTACACGTAAGGAGAGCATAGCAATCGCTCGCGCGAACCTGAAGGCGGCCAATGCAAATCTAGGACTATCACGCGTCCAGCTCGAATACACAACACTTCGGGCACCTTCAGCGGGCATTATCACCGTACGTCAGGCGGAGCTTGGGGAGGTCGTCCTTCCTGGGACTCCGGTAGTAACAATCGCCGACCTCGATCACGTGTGGTTGCGCGCTTACATCGCGGAAACGGACTTGGGTCGAATTCGCTGGGGGCAGGGTGCAACTGTTAAAACCGACACGTATCCGGGCAAGGAATATCGCGGCCACATTTCCTTTATTTCTTCCTCTGCCGAGTTCACACCCAAGAGCGTGCAGACGTATAAGGAGCGTGTGACTCTTGTCTATCGAATCAAAATTGATGTAGATAACCCAAATCACGAACTCAAGCCGGGCATGCCAGCCGATGCACATATTACTCTGGCAGCCACTCAAGGAGGAGGTTGAACCAGGATTCCCAGCCCGCGATTGTTGCACAAGGTCTCACTAGGAGCTTCCCTCGTGTGCGCGCTGTCGATGCGCTCAGCTTTGACGTTGGGGCTGGTGAGATTTTTGGGCTTGTCGGCCCCGACGGCGCTGGCAAGACGACAACACTCCGGATGCTTGCCGGAATTCTTCCTCCTGACTCTGGCACAGCAATCATCGCCGGAGTTGATGTGGTGCGCGAGCCCGAGCGGGCGAAGCACATGCTCAGCTACATGCCCCAGCGCTTCGGCCTTTATGAAGAGCTCTCCGTTGACGAGAACATTCGCTTCTACGCGGACCTCTTCGGTGTTCCACCCGATGAGCGTAACCAACGGGCCATGCAACTGCTCCGGGCTGCAGGGCTATCGGAATATCGCTCCCGTTTTGCAGGTCAACTATCCGGTGGCATGAAGCAGAAGCTCGGGCTTGTATGTGCGCTCATTCATCGACCCAAAGTTGTCCTTCTTGATGAGCCCACCACTGGTGTAGATCCTGTCTCACGCCGCGACTTCTGGCGCATTCTCTATGAACTGCTTGCAGAGGGTGTGGCAATACTCACCTCCACCGCCTATCTTGATGAAGCGGAGCGCTGTCATCGCGTGGCGCTCCTTCACCATGGCAAACTATTGTTCTGCGACGAGCCAGCACGCCTGAAAGCCAATATGACAAAGTCCGTCATTGTCATCAGATCTGCAGATCCTCGCCACCTGCGGAGCACACTCGAAGGATTTTCCGGGATTTCAAGTCTTGTCTTGCACGGAGATGGCGTGCGCATCGTTGTAGACGATGCCGCTTTGCGCATTCCAGAGTTTAGGACAAAGCTTAAAGGTGCGAATGTGTCCTTTGATTGGATCGATGTCGTCGAACCAGCGATTGAAGACATTTTTGTGGACGTTGTGTCCGCCAAAGGCACTTCGCATGGTTGAGACGGCTGCCAATGCGGTGGTCATTGAAAATCTTCTTAAGCGATTCGGAACCTTTGTCGCAGTGGATCGGATCAGTCTGCAGGTGCGCATGGGAGAGGTCTTCGGCTTTCTTGGTCCCAACGGTGCAGGCAAGTCCACCACCATCCGCATGCTTTGCGGGCTATTACGTCCCACGGGCGGGCGCGCGACCGTAGCTGGCTACGATGTATCACACAGGCCGGAGCAGGTGCGTCAACACATTGGCTACATGTCACAGAAGTTTTCCCTCTACAACGATCTCACGGTAATAGAAAACATTCGTCTGTTTGCCGGTCTATACAGCGTAGCGCGGAACGAACTACATAGCAGAGTCGCATGGGCGCTTGAAATGGCAGGGCTCGAAGGCCAGCAGACACTGATTACAGGTACCTTGCCCGGTGGATGGAAGCAGAGACTGGCGCTTGGTTGCGCCGTCTTACATCGTCCCCCCATCATCTTTCTTGACGAGCCAACCTCCGGTGTCGATCCTGTATCTCGTCGTCGTTTCTGGGAACTCATTCATCAGATGGCAGAAGAGGGTGTCACGGTCTTCGTGACGACTCACTATATGGAGGAGGCCGAGTACTGCAATCGACTCGCCCTCATCGATCGCGGAAAAATTGTCTCTCTCGGTACGCCCACCGAACTCAAGCAAGATGCAATGCGCGGCGAGCTCCTGCTACTGGAATGTGCGCCACTTGGCCCGGCCTTGGATGCAGTGCACTCTCTCCCTGATGTACATGACGCAGCTGTCTTTGGCAATGCCTTGCACTTGGTGGTCAAGAACGTGGAAGCTGCTGGCCCGCACCTGCGATCTCACCTGGAAGCTAAAGGCATTACGATAAGCCGCATTGAGAGGATCCGCCCCAGTCTGGAAGATGTGTTCGTCTCTCTGACAACAGAACGCGGCCGGCAACAGGAGCGAGAATCATGAGCTTGACTCGCATGCTAGTGATGGCACGCAAGGAGGTAGTGCAGATTATGCGTGATCCGCACAGCCTGGCCATTGTCATCATGATGCCTGTCATTCTTATCTTGCTTTTTGGCTATGGCGTGAATCTCGATCTCAAGGGGCTTCCTGTCTTTGTCTATGATTGCGACGGTACCCAGCAGAGCCAGGATCTGCTCAAGCATTTGCAGGCCAGCCGTTACTTCAACGTAGTCCGCGTCGTGAGCAACTATCACGATCTCACAAGAGCAATCGACGACGGAGACGCCCGCATGGGAGTTGTCATTCCATGGAATTTCTCCCAGCGTCTACGCGAGGGAGGGCCAGTCTCTGTTCAGGCGATTGTCGATGCAAGCGATGACAACACTGCTAACGTGCTTACAGGATATGTTCAAAGCGTCGTACAGACCTACTCAACCCGGATCCAGATCAACTGGTTGCGGTCCCATGGCGTTGCTTTGCAACCCGCCACCATGAACGTGGAGATACGTACCTGGTACAACGAGGATCTCGAAAGCAGTGCCTTCATCATCCCCGGCGTGCTTGCTCTTGTCATGTCGGTCATCGGTGCGTTCCTCACATCACTCACCATCGCACGCGAGTGGGAGCGTGGCACTATGGAACAGCTTATTGCCACGCCCGTTACGGCAACGGAAATAATGGTCGGCAAGCTGGTGCCATATTTCGTCCTCGGCATGGTCGAAACGATTCTCGGTGCTCTTGTTGCTATTTACTGGTTCAAGATTCCTTTTCGTGGATCATTTCTTACGCTCATGGGCAGTTCTGCGATGTTTCTGATTGTTGTGCTCTCCATGGGATTCTTCATCTCCGTTCTTGCCAAGGGCCAGTTTGTTGCCAGCCAGATTGCGCTGCTAATCACGTTTCTTCCTGCATTCCTGTTATCCGGTTTTCTATTTGCCATTGAGCAAATGCCAAAACCATTGCAGGTGATCACACACATCATTCCCGCACGCTATTACGTCACGGTTTTGAAGAAAATCTTCCTCAAGGGCTCTCCCTTGGCTCTGCTTTACGCAGATCTCATTCCGCTCGCCATCTTCACCATCCTATTGGCCATCCTGGCGACGCGGTCATTTCATAAGCGGCTCATGTAGAAAGGAGGGGGCAATGTTCTCGCGCATGAGGCAGATGATCATCAAAGAGTTCATTCAGGTCTTCCGCGACAAGCGGACACGCTTCATTCTGATCGTTCCTCCCATCATTCAGATGATGGTCTTCGGCTATGCCGCAAACTATGAGATTCATCATGTTCCCACGGTTGTCGTGGATTTCGACCACAGTCAGCAAAGCCGCGAACTGATCTCGCGCTTCAAGTCCAGCCCCTATTTCGAAGTAGAAAATCAGGCAAACAGCTCTCAGGAACTCAGCGCCATGATTGAAGATGGCAAGGCCATTGTTGGCCTGGAGATTCACGCTGGATTCGCCCAGGCCTTGCTTGGTGGACAGGTGGCGCCATTGCAGGTCATCGTGGACGCAACCAACTCCAATAGCGCCTTTCTTGCTGCAAGCTATGTCTCGCAAATCGCGCTTGGTTATGCCCAGGAGGTCCAGCGCGCCCGCATTTACCGTATTGCTCCACAGATAGTTGAGGTGATGCCGTCTGTACAGTTGGAGTCGCGGCCGTGGTATAACCCCAGACTGCTCAGCCGATGGTTCTTTGTTCCCGGCATCATCGGCAGTCTCACTCTCGTCCTCGTCATCACCTTGACGGCGTTCGGTGTCGTGCGAGAGCGCGAAATAGGGACACTTGAGCAGATTATGGTCACGCCCATTACTCCGGCGGAGTTTATTCTCAGCAAGACTTTGCCATTCTTTCTCATCGGGCTCTTCGATGTTGGGCTAATCGCTCTCGTCGGGTCTCTCTGGTTCCACGTCCCGTTCCGGGGCAATGTGCTGGTCCTCGTTACGGGAGCCGTCTTGTTCATCCTCTGCATGTTAGGCGTAGGCCTGCTTACATCCACAGCATGCACCACGCAGCAGCAGGCTCTCGTGACATCTTTCTTCTTCATCATGCCAGCTGTAACTTTTTCCGGTTTCGGGTTTCCGATAAGTACCATGCCGCATTGGCTTCAACTCGCCACCTATGCCAATCCTCTGCGCTATTTCCTCGTAGTGCTGCGTGGTACCTATCTCAAAGGGGTCGGTATGGACATCCTCTGGCCGCAGATGGGCGCCATGGCCGGCCTGGGACTGGGACTCCTTACCATTTCCGTTCTCCGCTTCCGCAAATCATTGGATTAAACTGATTCACTCAAACCGCGCCACCTGGCTGTACGTATCTCATGCAGAAGAGTCCTCGCTGCATCAGGGCCAGGGGTGCGATTGCCTCCTTGCCAAATCAGCTTGAGCTTTTCCACAGCAAGCTGACCCAGCTGTCATAGGGAAAACCCTGCAGCGGAATGCGCGCCTCAGGTGATACTTTACCTCTAAACCGCACAAACCTTATTTCAGTGGGACAATGCGGTAAGCGAGCCCGAACCGCAGAGTGCGGCCAGGGCCCAGCGTAGGCAGTCAGCATTGGGGAGCTTGATTCTGATGATGGAATTTCATATATCCTTGCAAGCCCGAGAACGCTACCAGTTTGCCGAGTCGTTGTTCTCCTTTGCGGGGAACGTGGTCTTTGCTGACCTCGATGCCTGCCGCTTCTTTGCTCACCGGATGAATCAGGTTCGTGAGGCAGAAAAGAATCCCGAGCGCGTTGTTCATGCCGGCGCCCTCTTTGCCATGGGACTTATCGACGAGGCCAGTCACGTTCTCATGGCACGTTACCGCGAGCAGTTTGACCCCGAAGTGATGACTGCTGCCCTCGATTGGTTTGCCTCTCGTGTCGGCGAACAGCATCTGGATACCCTCTTACTCAGATTTGTGGAGCATTTCCCCGGCCTGAGTGTGATGCGTGGCCATGAGACCCCCCAACAATGGCTAGCAGGACAGACGGAAGGCACGCCGCATCGTGCCGCGGCCCTTGAAGAAATGCTCCTCCTCTGGTCCGCTAATCGCAACGAAGCCTTTACGCCGTTTGAAGAGCTTTTTGCAGAGGCGCCGCTGGCAGAAAAGACTGTGTACCGCACCGTAACACAGGAGTTTGGCGACTACTTTGCCACGCGTCCGCTCATACCGTTACTCGGCGCCCAACCCATCAGCCTTTTGGACCTGCTGCGCGCACCTGCCAACGGTTCTCCACGCTCGCTGAGTGAACAGTTGCAGATCATCCGTAAGCTCTGGAAGCCGCTGCTGGGCGACACTATGGATCGATTTCTGCTCATGGCTGGTGAGGTCCTGCGTGAGGAAGAACTTGCCATATGGATGCAGTTCAACCCCGCCGCAGCAAAAGCCCATGCCGATGCTGAGGAGGCTGCGCGCCGTCGCCGCGAGCGCGGTGAGCAGTATTGGCCCGGCATGGGCGGCCAATCTGAGGTGCCGTCCTTCGGCGATCAGCTACATGAGTACGAAAAATTCAGTCAGGATACGGCCTGGATGCCCACCACCGTGCTCATCGCCAAGAGCACCTATGTGTGGCTGGCACAGTTAAGTCGCCAATACGGCCGCCGCATCACTCGCCTCGATGAAATTCCCGACGAAGAGTTGGCGCTGCTCGCGCGCCGCGGCATCAACTCCCTCTGGCTCATCGGTGTGTGGGAGCGCAGCCGCGCTTCCCGGGTCATCAAGCAGCTCTGTGGCAATACCGATGCCGTTGCCTCGGCCTACTCTCTCTACGACTACCGTATTGCCGACGACCTTGGCGGAGAAGCGGCCTATATCAATCTGCGCGACCGTGCCTTCGCCCATCATGTGCGGCTTGCCAGTGATATGGTGCCTAACCACATGGGCATCGATTCGCCCTGGGTCGTCGAGCACCCTGAGTGGTTCATCTCGCGCCAGCATCCTCCCTACCCGGCTTACACATTTGAGGGGCCTGACCTCTCCAGCGACAATCGTGTCGAGATCAAGATTGAAGATCACTACTTCACGCAGACTGACGCTGCCGTTGTTTTTCGCCGTCGAGACCGCTCCACCGGCGAAACACGTTACATCTACCACGGCAACGACGGCACCAGTTTCCCCTGGAATGACACCGCGCAACTCGACTATTTGAATCCCGCCGTGCGCGAACAAGTCATTCAAACCATCCTCCATGTCGCCCGGCTCTTTCCAGTCATTCGCTTTGACGCTGCCATGACCCTGGCCAAGCGCCATTTCCATCGTCTTTGGTTTCCTGGCCCCGGTTCCAGCGGCGCCATCCCTTCGCGCGCTGAGTACGGCATGACCAGCGCCGAGTTCAACCAGCACATGCCCCACGAGTTCTGGCGTGAGGTGGTGGATCGTGTCGCAGCTGAAGTCCCCGGCACACTTCTGCTTGCTGAGGCTTTCTGGCTCATGGAAGGCTACTTCGTTCGGACACTTGGCATGCATCGCGTCTATAACAGTGCCTTCATGAACATGCTGCGCGACGAGAAGAATGCCGAGTATCGCTCCGTCATCAAGAACACTCTCGAGTTTGATCCCGACATCATGAAGCGCTACGTGAACTTCATGAGTAATCCTGACGAGCGCACCGCCATTGACCAGTTCGGTACCGGCGACAAGTGTTTCGGTGTCGCCGTGCTCATGTCCACACTGCCCGGCCTGCCCATGTTTGGCCACGGGCAAATTGAGGGCTTCACAGAGAAGTACGGCATGGAGTACCAGCGCCCGCGTTATGAGGAGAATCCCGACCCCTGGCTCATTGAGCGTCACCAGCGTGAGATTGCGCCTCTCCTTTATCGCCGCTGGCTCTTTGCTGAGAGCAATAACTTCCTTCTCTACGATCTCTTCACGCCCTCCGGCGCTGTTGACGAGGACGTCTTCGCCTACTCAAACCGCAACGGCTCTGAGCGCGCTCTCGTCGTGTACAACAACCGATACGCCACCTCACATGGCACCATCGATAACTCCGCAGCGTATGCAGATAAATCATCTGGTCAATTGCGCCAGCGCCGTCTTGGAGAGGGCCTGGGCATCAACGGCAACTCCGGCGCCATCATCGCCTACCGCGACTCGATTACGGGCCTCGAGTATCTCCGACGCGCCAGCGACCTCGCCGAGCGTGGTCTCACGCTGGACCTGCATGCCTATCAGTGCCATGTCTTCCTGGATTGGCACGAGCTCTACCCCAGCAAAGAAAAGCCGTGGGACCGCCTTTGCGATTACCTCAACGGCCGTGGCGTCACCAGCCTTGAAGATGAGCTCGTCAATCTCGAACTCCAGCCTGTACATGAAGCATTGATCCGGCTCTTGAACTCGTCCGTTGCCCGCATGCTTGCTGACCTTGCAGTTCATCCCCACGTCTCGGGCGCGGAGGAGGAACGAAAACTTGCGCATGATCGCCGCATGTTCTTCGACGAGGCTTGGGCCCGCTGTGAAGCCTTCCTGCGCGCGGCGAAAATGGCCTATTTCTCTCTCACCCGGGCATCGCGCACTCCAGAAGCACTGGCCCCTGTCGATCTAGCGCACTTGAGCCAGGTCTTCCGTCAGCGCCTAAGCGCTGCCATGCGCATCCTGGACGTGGAAGCCCTCGCGGCACACCCCTGGACAGTCGCGGCCCGCCGCATGCTCCCAAGTGCCAGCCCACAGTTCACCGCAACTTCCATTTGGGGACCCGTGCTTGGCTGGTGCGCCTTGCAGCAACTCGCCGAATTACTCGATGCAACACACCCCGAGCACGTCGCGCTCGACCTCTTTGACCGCCTGCGCCTGCGCGAGCCCTTCGCCCGTGCATTCGCCGATCTCGGCCTTGAGGGGGAAGAAGCCTGGCGCGGTGCCGCACGCATCAAGGTTCTGCTGCTCACAGGCGCTGGTGCCACCGAGCCCGTATCATCGGCGACGCCGGTTGGAGCCGCCGCGCCCACCCCGCAGCCACCCTCCGCCGAAGAAATTGAAGCCGGCGATGAGGTTGTCGATCTGTTACCTGATCTTTGGCTTGATCCCGACGTTCGCTGGCTTACCGGCGTCCACGATGCAGAAGGGCACACTTACCTCATCCGTGAGGCTTATGAAGAACTGCTCTGGTGGCTGCATCTTCCCGTGCTGCTCAAGCTTGCGGGTGAGACTACGCCCGCCCGCTCGCAAGTGGACCGGATTAGCCGTACCGTAGACGAAGCCCTTTCCACGGCCGCTCTGGCCAGTTATCGCGTGGATGTGCTGTCTCGCAAGTCCGGCATGGGGCAAAGCCACGCATCCGGTGAAGATGCCTCCGCGTCGACTCCCGCGGTAGAACTGCCGCATGCGGCGGAACAGCCAGGACCCGCCTCAGACGTCGGTGCAGATGGCGAAATCAAAGCCGGCTAATAAGCCGTGCTTCCTCGTGTCTACCGCTCAAAGACTCTTCCGCCCGGTCAAAAAATCTGCCGGGCGGAAGCTTCGTCGGCACCCCGCCGCCCTTCACAACCTATGCGTATACACGAGTAGAATGAGCACAGCGCGCCAAGGGACGCGCAGAAGGAGGTGTCTTTTGAAGGGCATCTTTGTGGTGGGAGCCGGGCCTGCGGGCATGTTTGCGGCTCGGCAGATTGCATTGGCTGGTTATGACGTTTTCATATTTAACCGGGACATCAAGCCCGGCGGTCTCGCGGAATACGGAATTTATCCTCTGAAGGAAAAAATGAAGGCTGGTCTGCGCAAGCAGTTTGCCCAGGTTCTGGCTCTTCCCAACGTGCACTATTTCGGCAACATCCTCATCGGCGATTCCTACGACATATCGCTGGCCGAGCTTGAGGCCATGCATCCAGCAGCTATCGTCTTTGCCTGTGGCGCACAAGGTGCTCGTAAGCTACGTCTGCCCGGAGCAGATGCCAAAGGCGTGTACGCGGCCAAGGACTTTGTGTATCACTTCAACCAGTTGCCGCCCTATAGCGGAATGGATTTCTCCACCGGGAAGCACATTGCTATCGTCGGCATGGGTAATGTGGCCATCGATATTGCGCGCTGGCTGCTTCAGGACGCGCCGGACCGCAAAACTGAGAGCGTGACCATCGTCGCGCGTCGCGGCCCGCTAGAAATCAAGTTTGATGAGAAGGAGATTGAGTACGTCGAGCATCATATCGACCGCGATGAACTGGCCGCCGAACTTGCACGCGTAAAGGAACCCTGCACACGTTGCAATCAGGACGTTTCGCCGGAGAAGATCTACGCCGAGCACTTCCGCAAACTGAACGACCCAGGCTTCCAGTTTGCGCCGCCGCGTCTCTCCTTCCGATTTCTGTCGTCGCCCGTGGCCATTCTGCCCGATGCCAACGGCAGAATTGCCAAGCTCGAAGTGGCAGAGAACGACCTCGTCCTCAAGCCGGACGGCAGCACCTCGGCCGTGCAGACCGATCGCCTCGTAACGCTCGACATTGACACGCTGATTTTTGCCATCGGCGATGCACACGATGCAAAGATTGGCTTGCCGATGGGCCCCGAGGGTTACGCCACTGAGCCTGATCCGGCGAACCCGAATGAGGCTCACTATGCCGTATGGAATCCGGCAACGGAATCAGTCGTGCCCGGGTTTTACGTCACTGGCTGGGCTAGAAAGGCAAGCACGGGACTGGCAGGCATCGCCCGCCACGATGGAGAAGTCGGTGCATCCAAGGCCATCGAGTTCGTGAAGAACGCACCTGACAGCAACACGCTCAGCGAGGAAGAGATCCTCGCTCGGCTTGAAGCCCGGGGCCTGCATCCCATCACCAAGGCCGATCTTGCTCTCCTCGCGCGTGCTGAGCAGCGTGAAGCGCAACAGCGCCAGATGCCGTCGTTCAAGTATTCCCGCAACGACGAGATGTTCAATGCCATCGCGGATGAGAGCCTTGAGCAGGCCGAGCCGCAACTTGCTCCTACCTCCTGATCGATGCAGGCAGCAGGTCTGACCCAATCGGGTTGTCTTGTGCAACTCTTCAGCTGATGTTGAAGAATTTGCGCAGGGCAACCCGATTTCTTGTTCTTATGAATTAAACTGCGGCGGACGCTCATCCGCCACGCCAAAGGCTCGCTCCAGCGCAAGCCCAGCCTGTGCCAGTATGCCCTCGCCGAACAGTCGCCCAATGAGCGTGATGCCGTACGGCACACGCCGCGGTGGGGAAAACTTCGGCAACGGATTCTTTGGATCCGGAGCCCAGTCGCTGCGCGCTTCAGACACCTCCACAAAGCCCGCGCGCAATGTCAGCGAGGGATGCCCGGTGTTGTTTGTGATGACCAGCATCTCGTCGCGCAGCGAGGGCACCAGCAGCAGGTCCACATCTGCAAAGATTCGTGCCATCTCCTGTGCCACCTTGCGGCGCATCCTGTCTGTCTGCACCATGTCCACCGCTGAGAGGAAGCGTGATTGCCGAAAGACATTCGGCCACGCGTCCGGCACCTGTGCCTTCAGCTCATCCACCTTGTGGCTCAGCGTCAACTCTTCAAATGCCGCGGCCGATTCGGCAAACAGAATCAGGTTCAGTGAGTCGTAGGGCCAGTCGGGAATTGTCACCTCCACTGTCTTCATTCCCAGTTTCTTCACTGTCTCCAGCGCTGCACGGTCCACATCTGTCGCAGGGCTTTCCCGCATCCATTGTGGGAAGTATCCTACGCGCAGTCCCGCCACGCCCGCCGTGGCGTCAAAGGCTAGCGTACTCGGCACGCTTGCCAGGTCGCCTGCATCCGGTCCGGAAATCGCGTTCAGCACCAGCACGGTGTCTTCCACGCTGCGTGTCATGGGTCCCAGCTTGTCCAGTGACCAGCACAACGTCATCGCTCCCGTGCGAGGCACTCGCCCAAAGGTTGGCCGCAGGCCCGCCACGCCGCAGCGCATTGAAGGGCTCACCATGCTGCCACCAGTCTCGCTCCCTATGGAAAACCCAACCAGCGCCGCCGCGGTCGCAGCACCCGGCCCCGCGCTCGAGCCTGAAGACCCCTCCTCCAGCAGCCATGGGTTCATCGTTTGCCCGCCAAACCAGATGTCATTCAGCGCCAGCGCACCCATGCTGAGCTTGGCAATCAGCACTGCGCCTGCCTCATTCAGCTTCTGCACCACCGCGCTATCCACCGCAGGCACGCGACCGCGAAACGGCTCCGCACCGTAAGTTGTGGGAATTCCCGCCGTGTCCAGCAGGTCCTTGGCGCCCCACGGTATCCCATGCAGAGGTCCGCGATAGCGTCCTGCAGCAATCTCCTTGTCTGCCTGCCGTGCCTGCTCCAGCGCATGCTCGCGCATCTGCGTTATCACGCAGTGCAACTGCGGATTGAAGCGTTCAATGCGGCGCAGATAAATCTCCGTTAATTGTTCCGAGGTAATGTCCCGGCTCTCCACCCATCGCGAAAGCTGCGCAACGGAAGCGTAGGCAATGTCCTCCTCATTCTCCGGCAACGGCTTGTGCGGGTCAGCGCTGCGCACCAATGCATTGGCCGGGGCCATGCCCGTCACAATGCCCGGCAGTGCAGGATTCCACTGCGTCGCCGGAGCCAGTGTGGCCTCCAGTTCCAGCTTCCGTGGACCCGTGCGCCGCTCGAACAGCGGAGCCATCTGCACACGCCAGTTGCTCGCGGCCTCAGCCAGGTCGTGGTCTGTCATCTCCACTTGCACAAGCTTCTCCGCCTCGCGAAAAGTGGTTGGAGAAACCTCCGGCCCCACGGCGGGCGCAGTGCCGAAAGCAGGCGGTGCTCCAGGTGTCTGGCTTTGCCCCGGCGTGTCCGTTGCCTGGCTTGCGTCAGCGGGCAGGGCACTGGCCAGCAACCCCATGGACCCGAGCGCTACAAACTCTCTGCGCGATGTAGGCATGTTCCTCCTCGAACCCTCTCAAATGTTTTTTTTTGACCCCGGCTGGAGCCAGGTTAGGCACACTATACTATGCGCCATGCACCAGTGCAGGGTGCCCTTTGCCACAAGGTCTCAGTGCCATCTCTCATGTCAATCTCTGGTGGCTATTCTTGTACCCATGCCAGCTCTGATTTGTCCGAAGCGCTCCTGACCCGTAGAATCACCTTTGTGTGGTCCACCGTACTGGGGTTACCGTTCCAGGTCGGTACCGCGCCAGAAGCCATAAGCTGATGAGCGAACATACACCAGTCAGTTCCCAGGAGGCGCAGGCTGTATCGCCTGCATGGAGCAGAATCGAGCGAGCCCGCCATCCCCAGCGGCCGTATCCCATGGACTTTATCGAGCGAATCTTTACCGATTTCAGCGAGATTCACGGGGATCGCGCCTTTGGCGACGACGAGGCCGTAGCCTGCGGCATGGCGCGGCTTGGTGGCGAAGAGGTCCTCGTCATTGGCAATCGCAAGGGCGGCACCACCAAGGAGCGCGTCCGCCGCAACTTCGGTATGCCTCATCCCGAGGGCTATCGCAAGGCTCTCCGCTGCATGAGAATTGCTGAAAAGTTCAACCGCCCCATCATCAGCCTCATCGATCTTCCTGGCGCCTTTCCCGGCCTCGGAGCCGAAGAGCGCGGCCAGGCCGAAGCCATTGCTCGCAACATCCTTGAAATGTCCCGCCTTCGCGTGCCCACCATCTCCGTCATCAGCGGAGAAGGCGGCTCCGGGGGCGCTCTGGCGCTTGCCGTCAGTGACCGAGTCCTGATCCTAGAGAATGCCCTCTACTTCGTGATTACGCCGGAGTCCTGCGCAGCCATCATGTGGCGCGACGCCGCCCATAAGCAAAAAGCTGCCGAGGCCATGCGTATCTCCGCTCCTGAGGTCGCAGCGCTCGGCTGTGTGGACGAAATCATATCCGAGCCCGATGGCGGCGCTCACACAGACCACGAAGCCGGTGCAGGTATCCTCGGCACAGCCCTCAAGAAGCATCTGGCCGAGCTCAAGTCCATTCCCATTGATCAGCTCGTTGCCGCCCGCCAGCAGAAGTTCCGCAACATCGCGCAGTTCTATACGGAAGGTTAGCCCTGGTGCCACCACAGGTAGTCCGCACGCGTCTGCGCTCTTATCTCGAGTTCCTCTGCGCAGTCATCTACTACTTCCTCGTGCGCGGCTTTGCTCACCATAGCGCAGATGCGTGGGCCAGCGAGGTCTGGTCGCCCCTCATCGCAGAAGGTCTCTTGCTCTTCCTGCTTCTTGCGGGCTATGCGCTTCTCGGCTACATGCTCGACGGCCAACGCCATCCCATGAGCGAACAGGGCTTGCCCGCCCGTCTGGGATGGCCGCGCGAAGCTGGACTTGGCCTTGCCATTGGGTGGGCCGCCGCAGTCGTCTGTGTTCTGCCGCTCACCTTTGTCGGTGGCATTGCCATTGTTCTTCGCACAGACCTCTCTTCGTGGGGCTGGCTCATCGCAGACACTGCCTATTTCATCCTGGCGGCCTTGGCCGAGGAGGTTGCCTTCCGCGGCTACGGCTTCCAGCGCTTCGTTGAGAGCGTTGGTCCCGTCGGCGGTTCACTTGGATTTGCCGCCTTTTACGCCATTGTGCAAGGTATGCGCCCTGGCGCCAGCAGCATGAGCGTCAGTGTCGCCTTCATTTTCGGCCTGGTTCTGTCCATGGCCTATCTGCGCACCCGCGCCCTCTGGGTCAGCTGGGGCATCAACTTCGGCTGGAAGGCCAGCCGTGCCATTGTCTTTGGCCTCGCCGTCAATGGAGTCAACAGTCACTCATCCATCATTGAAGGCAATCCCATGGGCCCCTTTTGGATTACCGGCGGCGGCTACGGTATGGAAGGCAGTTGGGTGGCGCTCCTCGTCATGCTCACCCTGCTCATCGTCGTGTACCGCGCCACGCGCGACCTCGACTTCAAATTCAACGCGCCGGTCCTCCACCCCGGTGGAATCCCGGTGGATCTCGATGCCGCTGCCCGCCGCCAGCACGAAGCCACCATGGGGCCATCGGAGCCCTCCGCGCCTAGCCTCGTGCAGATCCAGCCCCCAACCACTTCGCCCGTATCTCCCACCAGGGAAGAGACTTCGCCTGATCGTCCCAATACCGCCGATTGAGCGCGTGCCTCCCCGAATTCCTTCCGGCTTTTGCTGCGTCAAACGAGCATCCCTAGTTTCCCCTTGAATGCCGGCAGAGTTTGCGCCATGCTTAGAGCATCCATGGGAGGGTCCCATGATGCGGCAAGTCTCGCTTCTTTGTTTTCCGGCGTATCGTACTTCCCCTCAAAGGCCACACTCGAAGCCTGAATTGTGGTGTCTTGCCGGTCTTTGCGCCATCGCCTTCTTGCTCTCATCCCCCCTCGCCGCAGCACAGGCCATCACCATTGACCGCAACGGCAACGCTGTCGCCTCCGGACCCAACGGCGAAGCTCCGCCCATGGACCGCCGCTTCGCTCAGGTGAAGCCTACACAAGTCCAATTCGACTCCAAGCCGCTCGATGCCAGAACCCGGCTTGAGCTGATTCGTGTCCTGCAGCGGGAACAGGGCTTTGCCATGCGTCCCATTCCGAGGGGGCACAAAGGCCTTATTTTGGAGGCCAATGGAAAGCTTGACCCCGCCGGAGAGGAATACATCTCCATGGTCACGCGTGAAGGATTAAGCGCCAATCCCGGTGATCGTCTGGTCATTACAGATGTCAAGATTGATCGCTCGAGGATTGTCTTCCAGCTCAATGGCGGACCCGACCTGAAACACCGCTTCCTCCGCCATATCCAGCTTGGAACAGACCCTTACTTCATGAACCCTGTCGTGCAGGATGATGGAACCTTGCCCACCGGTGCACGGATTACCCTGACCTTCAAGGACCATGTCCCTGAGATAACGGGCAAGCAGGTCATGGATCTTCTAGCCCCCCTGATCTCCTTTCAGGTCAAATCGCCAATTCAGGCATTTACTGACACTCTCCCCCCCCAGCTCAAGGAAGCCATCCTCAACCATCAGGTGCTCGTTGGCATGAGCACTGACATGGTTCTTTTCGCAAAGGGCCAACCGGATAGCAAGACCCGGGAAATGGACGGCCAGATGCCCTTTGAAGAGTGGATATACGGCAAGCCGCCCCGTGACGTTGAGTTCGTCCGTATCAACGGCAACCGGGTCATCCGTGTCGAGATTGCAAAGATTGGCAAAGAGCCTGTGGTCTATAACAAGGATGTCGTAGAAGGCATGATGCGCAGCAACGGAACGCCGGAGGTTGCCGCAAATCCAAACGTCCACACGGTTGAGATGGGCGATGTCCAGCGTGACCCAAATACGCAGGCCCCAGCACCTCCGCCCACCCTCCGCAACCCAGGCGAAAAATTACCGACAGACAGTCAGAGCGTTGGGGTTATGCGCCCTGTCCAGTTCCCCAAGGAGAAGCCCGACGACCAGACTGGCACCAAACCCAGCGGTCAGTCCTCCCCGGCTGGACAACCGGCCCAAGGCCAGCCGTCCACGGAAAATCCCTCCCAGCAGCCCCCGGCCAGCCCGCCCTCTGGCAACGCCCAGCCGGAGTAGCGCGCGCCCGGACGTGCGCCTGTTGTAAACTGGACCGAGCGAGTCCAGCTTGCCCCTGACATTTCATGCATACAGAGGCACGCAATTGACCGCGCCGTTGAAGCCGCGATCGGCCAGGCTGTTCGCGTGAGCAGAGACATTCCAACAAGGAGAAACACCCAAGCCAATGGCCAAGATTGCCAAAACTGCCAACCGCCAGAAAGTTATGGACACGACGAAGTCGACAGACTGTCCCAAGTGCAACAAGCCTACGCGTATCGTCAAGCGCGTTAAGGACCGTGAGCGCGGCGTTCCTGGTGGGGTGTATATCTCGTGCTCTGCCTGTGATTTCTACGAAAAACTTTAAGCTTCAGTTGAATACTTGATTGGGGGACAAGCCCGGCGAGCAGCCGGGCTTCTTCATGCCTGCGTGCAGTCGCCTACTGCCTCGGCCATCTCCCGCAGAATTGCTTCTGCCGCCTCAGCGGGCTCAGCGGACTGTGTAATCGGCCGGCCTACCACCAGATAGCTTGCTCCCATCCGCAGGGCCTCCGCAGGCGCTGCGATGCGCTTCTGGTCGCCCACATCCGCTCCTGCCGGGCGAATTCCCGGAATCACCAGCACTCCGTCCGGTCCGGTCAGGCTCCTCAGCGCCTGCACCTCCTGGGGAGAGCACACAAACCCGCGCACGCCTGCCTCCAGGCCCATTCTCGCCAGCAGGGGAACCTGCTCCGCGGCCGTGCGTTCCAGCCCCACTGCTCCCATTTGCACCGCATCCATGCTCGTTAGCACCGTTACTGCCAGCAACTCCGGTGGGTCTGCCAGCGGAGCCAGCGCCTCCCGTGCTGCTGTCAGCATCGCCGGGCCACCCAGCGCATGCACCGTCAGCATCCGCACACCCAGCGCCGCCGCTGAGCGCGCAGCTCCCGCCACTGTGTTTGGAATATCGTGCAGTTTCAGATCCAGAAACACCGAGTAGCCCCTGGCAATCAGCGGCTCCAGCACCGCCGGACCGGCTGCCACATAGAGCTCCAGCCCCACCTTGAACCACTTGCAGGTGTCTTCCAGCCGGTTCACCATCTCCTGTGCCCGGTGCGCATCAGGCACATCAAGGGCCACAATCAGCCGCTTGCGGGCTTTTTCTATAGGATCCGCTGCGGCTGGTCGAGAAGAGGCAAACGTAGGATTCAGGCGTTCTGGGATGGGCATACCCAAATCCTACTGCATGGCGATGATTCCAGTGTGGTGTGGAAAGTCACGCCTGCGCGGCTGCCGTCGGAGTCGCGGACTCGCTGCATCCGCTTATCCTGGCTTGGTCCTGCGCTGGCAGAAAACGGCATAGGTAGGCAATCGGATCGCCGCTATCGGCCATTTGGCGCAGATGATACTTCCACACATCCGGCTTGGTCGTCCGCCGCGTGAACGGCTTACGCGTTACCTGCATGACTTCGCCACGGCTGTTCACCCGTGGATAGGTCACCGCCGGCACTCTGAAGCTGATCGAGGTCCCTGTTCTCCAGAAGCACTGCGCAAAATCGTGCGAAAACAGCAGGCCGTAGTAACGGCATTCGCTTGCGAGCAGCGCCAGTGCCTGTTCAGTTCCCGGCCACTCCGGCTGAATTTTCGACACATACCAGCGCCGGAACTCGAATCCGTTAAACTGGGCTTGATTCAGCAGAAGTCTCAGCAGCTCAATACGATTCATTGCACACTTCCTTCGTGAAGAAGTTGTTGGTTCAGCTCCGCATTACTGAATTGTCTGTTTAGCCTGGGGACGGCTATGGAAAATGCTTTCTTATTCTGCTTAACGTCAAATGGGGCAGCTTTTCATTTTGATGTCGGATGATTTTTCTTTCACGATGGGGGACATTCGCTGATCTCCGAGCCATCCGGCGCCCAAGTCCTCCGGCTCCGTTGCAAGTGCAGCGGCCATAGCCCTCACTGAAGCGAAGGGACATTAAAGGAGTGGTCAGGTTGAAGAAGGGAAGAAACAGCTTACGCATTGCCGGGTGCGCCGCACTTCTATTGGTCGCAGCCACGTTCGGGCTGTCCGCCGGGGTCCGTACCAACCCCATGAATAACGATCCGCAGGTGCGTGATGCCTACGACCACTTCTATAACCTCGACTACAAGGGTGCAGTCGAGCGTTTCGAGCACATCCATGCTCAGCATCCCGGCGACCCCCAGGCCACCGACTACTTGCTGAATGCCGTCGTCTTCCAGGAGCTCTACCGTCAGGATCTGCTCGACACCACTTTTTACGCCAATGACGGATTCCTCAGCGGCAAGCACGCCACTGAAGAGGATCCGAAGGTTCGCGACCGCATCTCAGCCCTGATGGATGAAGCCGTCCACGAGGCCGACTGGCGCCTCAGCCGCAATCCCCGTGACATTGATGCCCTTTTCGCCCGCGGCTGGGCCCGCAGTCTCAAGTGTGCTTACATCTCCATGGTCGAGCGTAGCTTCAGCGCCGGCTTTCGTCTTGCCTCCAAGGCCAGGGACGACGAAGAGCGGGTTCTCGATATGGATCCCAATTACGTGGATGCCAAGCTCGTTGTCGGCGTCTATCAGTACGTCGTTGGTGCCTTGCCGCTTCCGTTCAAAATTCTCATCGGCTTCGTCGGCATCACTGGTTCAAAATCCAGAGGCATGGAGCTACTCCACGACGCGGGCGATCGCGGCGTCATCACCAGCATTGAGGCGCGCACCGTCATCGCGCTCTTCTTGCGCCGCGAATCCAAATACAAGGAGGCCATTGAGGTTGTGCGCACCCTCAAGGCCCAATACCCTCACAACTACCTCTTCTGTCTGGAGGAAGCGAACCTCCGCAAGGATGCCGGTGAGGGCATGCGTGCCGTTGACACCTACCGTGAGATACTCGCCGACGCCGCCAGAACCGGCTATTTCGTCGATGCCCGACTTCAGCTTGCGTATTTCGGCTTGGGCGATGCGCTGCGCGGCCAGCGCCATTACTCTGAGGCCGCCGAGGCCTATGAACATGCGGCCTCCACCCCTGACGTGGGGCCGGAGCTCAAACTGCGTTCTCTGCTTGCCGCCGGCCAGTGCCGCGACCTGAACAACGAGCGCCACGCAGCCATCGCCAACTACAAAGCCGTCATCCGCGCAGGCCCTACCACAACCCGCGCCGATGAGGCCCGTAAATACCTGCGAAGCCCATACCGCGGAAGATAACCCACTCGCCTGAAATGGGGAACCGTTGCAGGCCCGTACGCGTATAGTTTTCCTGAGGTTGTGGTTCCAGAAAGAGGGTCCATCTATGGCGTTCTATTGTCATCGTTGCGGATCAGCATTGCCGACAGGCGCGCGCTTCTGCTCCAGTTGCGGAACGGTCGTGGCCGGAGCCGCACCGGCGCAGTCCAGGCCTCTGATGCGTCCCCGCGCCGGCCGCCAGATCGCCGGTGTTTGCGCAGCCCTCGCACAGTCCTATGGGTGGGATGTTGCACTCGTGCGCATCATTACCGTCGTCAGTTGCCTCTTTACAGGTGGTCTGGTCGGCATCGCCTACCTTGCTGGTTGGGTCGGCATTCCCGAGGAGCCGCTTGACGCCTCAGGAGCGTATCCTCCCAGGATATGAAGCAAACTTGGCAATCTGGCGACGCAACCCTTGCTTTTTATGACTCCGGCACAGGGATGCCGGTGGTGTTCCTGCATCCCACCCCTTTCGACTATTTCTTCTGGAATCCTCTCGTTGCCCGCCTCACTGGCATCCGGGCCATCGTGCCCGACCTGCGCGGTCACGGGGCCTCCGATCTGGGCACTGGCCTTCCCATCGGCTTGTTCCCGCATGTGCCCGATGCTCCTGCGCTCACCATGGAACAACTCGCCATGGACGTTCTCAGGCTGCTTGACCGTCTGGACATTCCCAGCGCCGTCTTCGCTGGCTGCTCCATAGGCGGCTACGTTCTGCTCGAGCTCTGGCGTCGTGTCCCTCGGCGCATGCATGGCCTCGCCTTTGTCTGTTCTAAGCCTCAACCTGATGCGGAAGCCAACTTCCTCAAGCGCGCGGCCACCATCGCCCAGGCGCGTGCCGGGGCAACCTCTGCCGTCTTTGATGGCATGGCGCAGAGCCTCATCGGCCTCACCACGCAAAAGAACCTGCCCGCCGTCCAATCCGAGCTTCGCCAGCGCATGACCATTTCGCCCGAGGCGCTCATCGCCGTGCAGGCTGGCCTTGCCGTGCGCCCTGACTCCGTGCCCACCGTCGCCACCATCACTGTGCCGGTCCTCGCCATCGCCGGCGGAGAAGACCCCGTCATCACTCCCGCTGAGATGGAGGTCTTCCGCACCGCGCCCGGAGGCTGCGACTTCCACCTGTTGCCTCATGCTGGCCATCTAGCCGCCTATGAGCAGCCAGACGCCGTTGCCTCGCTCTTTGCGCCCTGGCTTGCCCGTCTTAGTGCCTGAACTCCGGCCCGTCCTTCGCGTGCAATTCCTGCGCAATGCGTTACGCTCAAAGGAGCGCCACAATATTTCACTGGAAGCACATCTTGAAGCTCATCGCCCATTCCCCAGTGCGCCCCTTTCACTATCCTCAGGAGAACCCCGTCCTGCATTGCGGCAAAGTGTCTCTTGAAACGCTCGCTCGCCGTCACGGCACGCCGCTCTACGTTTACTCTGCGGATCAAATCCTTGAGCGCTTCCGGCTTTTTCAGCAGGCATTCGCCGGGCGCGATCACCTCATCTGCTACGCCGTCAAGGCCAACTCAGCGCTCGCCATCCTCAAGCTCCTAGCCTCCCACGGCGCCGGCTTTGACATTGTCTCTGGCGGCGAGCTCGAGCGCGTCCTCGTTGCTGCTCCACAGGCGGCTGGCCGCGTTGTCTTCTCCGGAGTAGGCAAGACTGCCGCTGAAATCGACCGCGCCCTTGAAGCCGGCATCCTTGAGTTCAATGTAGAAAGCGAAACTGAACTTGAACTCCTTGCCGACCGTGCCCGCAAGCTCAAGCACGTTGCCCGCTTCGCCCTCCGCGTCAACCCAGACGTTTTCGCGGAGACGCATCCCTACATCTCCACCGGCCTGCGCGAGCACAAGTTCGGCATTGACATTCGCCAGGCTCTCCGCTTGTACCAGGGTGCGGCAGGGAACCGCTGGCTCCAGCCGCACGGTGTCAGCGTCCACATCGGCTCGCAAATCCGCTCTGCTGATCCATTCGGCGCAGCCATGGAGCGCGTCAACAAGCTCGTCCGCCAGCTCAATAGCTCTGGCATCGTTCTCAAGGCCGTAGACGCCGGCGGCGGCCTCGGTATTGACTACCGCGGCGGCAGCTTCGACCCCGCCGCCAAAGTCCGCGAATACGCAGCTGCTGTGCAGGCTGCGCTTGAGGGCTTCGAGGGCCGTCTCCTACTGGAGCCCGGCCGCTTTATCGTCGCCCAGGCCGGTGCGCTTGTCACCCGAGTCCTCCATGTCAAGCGCAACGGCAACAAGACATTCGTCGTCACGGATGCGGCCATGAACGACCTCATCCGTCCCGCGCTCTACCAGGCCCACCACGAGATCGTCCCCGTAACGCCGCGGCCAGGCCGTGCCCATACCGTGGATGTCGTCGGCCCCGTCTGCGAGAGCGGCGACTTCTTCGCCCGTGATCGCAAGCTTGCTCCCGTCCAGCCCGGCGACCTCGTTGCTCTCCTCGATGCCGGAGCCTATGGCATGGCGCAAAGCTCCAACTACAACACCCGCATGCGCCCCCCTGAGATTCTTGTTGAGGGCTCTCGGGCGCGTCTTATCCGCCGCCGCGAAACCATCGCCGACCTCCTTGCCCCGGAAATGCTCGCCGAAGGTCGTTGAGTGCGCTGCAAACTCGTCGTTTGAAACTCGCGCGCTCCCCGGCCCGTCCTGTAAGGTATTGCGCGGAGGAAAATTATGACGCAAATCTGCATGCGGGTGCTGTGTGCTTTTACGGCTGCAACCCTTGCGCTGGGACTGTCCGCTCCGGCTCACGCTGACTCGCTCACCGTGAAGACCGCACAGGGCAAAATTCACGGTAAGACCATCAACGAGGGCAAGGTGCGCGCGTTTCTTGGCCTGCCCTATGCGGCCCCGCCCGTCGGCGATCTACGCTGGAAGGCCCCCGAGCCGCCAGCCAGATGGAAGGGAGTGCGTTCGGCCACGGAGTTCGGCGCGCACTGCGCCCAGAACCCTGTCTTTGCCGACATGATCTTCCTGGACAGCGGTCCCAGCGAAGATTGCCTCTTTCTCAACGTCTACACTCCGGCCAGCGCCAAGTCCGGCAGCAAACTGCCCGTCATGTTCTGGATACACGGCGGTGGTTACTCCGGCGGCGCCAGCTCTGAGCCGCGCCACAACGGCGATTTCCTCCCATTGAAGGGTGTCGTCCTCATCACCATCAACTATCGCCTCGGTGTCTTCGGCTTCCTCGCCAGCTCTGACCTCGCTAAGGAGCAGGGAGGCTCCGCTGGCAACTACGCCCTCATGGACATGATTGCCGCGTTGCACTGGGTTAAGAGCAATATCAAGAACTTCGGCGGCGATCCCAACAACGTGACCATCTTCGGTGAGAGCGCTGGCTCCTTCGCCGTCAGCACGCTCATGGCTTCGCCCATGGCGCAGGGACTCTTCCAGAAGGCCATCGGAGAAAGCGGCGGCGCCTTCAGCGACGTGCTGCCCACAGATTCACTCGCCGAGCGTGAAAAGCACGATGACCAATGGGTCGCCTCGCTCGACGTCAAGTCTCTTACCGAGCTCCGCGCCCTCCCCACCGGCAAGATCCTCGAAGCAGCCGGAAAGAAGGGCGTGAACGGCTTTGCGCCGGACGTCGATGGCAAGGTCCTCACCGAGCCTGTCCCACAAACCTACGCGGAAGGGAAGCAGGCCCACGTCCCGCTGCTTGCCGGCTGGAACCGTGACGAAGGCAGCTTCATGGCTATGCACGGTATGACTGTGGACCAGTGGAAAGCGCAGGCCGAGGCCCTTTTCAAGGACCGCGCTCCCGAGTTCCTTAAGCTCTATCCTGGCAACACCGACGCTGAGGCCCTTCGTTCTGCCATCGATTACGGTGGCGACGCCTTCATCGCATTCAGCACCTGGAAGTGGCTTGAGGCGCATCGTAAGACCGGCGACTCCCCCGTCTACCGTTATCACTTGGAGCTTGCGGCTACGCCCAGCAAGTTCCATCCCGGCACCTTCGCCTTCCACTCCGATGACATCGAGTACGTCTTTGGCACTCTCGCCACACGTCCCGGTGCCGTCTGGCGGCCGGAAGACTGGAAGCTCAGCGACCAGATGATGACCTACTGGACCAACTTTGCCAGAACAGGTGACCCCAACGGACCCGGTCTCCCTGAATGGCCCAGATATGGCGCCAAAGACGAACTCATCCATCTTGACAGCACCATTACCTCCGGGCCGGATACCCTGCGTCCTCGCTATGAATTCCTGCTGCAAGGAATGCCCCGGTTCCGTATGCAGTAGCCGGCACTAGCCATCCAAAAAGTAAGAGGGCCGCATCTGCGGCCCTCTTGCTTGTGTGCTCCCTTTTACATTCCAGCTTCTACTGATTCGCCCCTGAAGCTGCAGTGAAACCTTCCGCCTGTGCGGAAGGAATCGTACTGATGGGCGGCGGGTCGGTAAACGACGCCGTGTTCGCATTGATGGCTTCGGAGTAATCCGCTCCCAGTCCCAGCTTCTTCAGCGCCCGAGAGTCCGGCATCAGCTTCGTCTGCCAGCCCTGGTCGGCCTGGAACTTCTGCATTGCCGTTTGAGTCTCGATGTCCCACTTCCCGGTCGGTTCACCGTTCAGGTAGTGCTCGCGAATCAGCGCCTGTTGTATCTGCATCACGCGGTCCGGCTCAATCGCCTGCTGGCCGCGCACGCGGCGCTCGTGCTTCTTTTTTGCGGTCTTGTGATGTGCTGTCTTGTGAGAGTGTCCGCTTGCGGGCGCGTGGTGTGGGTGTGTGGCGAAGGCTGGTGACGCAACTAGTGCCGCCGACAACGCCAGAGCCAGGCTTGCTCGAAATGAAAGCACGCTGGTTTACCTCAAAAAGAAACTAGGGAAGGTCGTTCCTCTGAATTCTACCGGGCCAGAACACCATTCGCCAACAATAAAGCCAGTCCAAGTGCCAGCATGGTAGCGGTACCTTGGTACATCATGCCGAGACGTCTTTCGGCTTACTCTTTTATTTTCTTTATGTTGGATCTCATCAAGCCGGCTAGGCTTGCCCGGAATTTCCCGGCAACATCGGCTCCGCAGGGAGCGACTCCATGCCGTTCCCTGCGAAACCTTGCTGACCCGTTTTACTGCAGTGTGCCGCCGATGTAGTTGATGCCGTCGTTGGGCCGCCGTGGATCCATCACCTCAAACACCACGTCATCGCCCGACTTCAGCTTGCTCACCACTGCGTCAAACTCCGCCTTGGTGCCCGTTGGCTGCTTGTTGATACGAATGATGACCAGTCCGGGTGCAAGCTCCTGCAGGTCAGCAAAGGATCCTGTCCGTACTGACTGGATCACCATGCCCGGCATGTGCAGCTTCGCAGTGATCGAGGGTGAAGCTTCGCGCACCACAATGCCCAGTTTCGCCTCGCCCGCATTGCCCGGCTCCTCCGGCTCCACGTTGGACTGCTGTCCGGTCAAGTCGGCAAATACCTTGTCGCGGTCGCCAATCGTCACCGTCGTGTCCTGCGGCTTTCCGTCGCGCATAAAGCCGATCCGCGCCGTCGAGCCTGGCCTGCGGCTGGCAATTTCGGTTACCAGGTCATCGCCGTCCTTGATGCCTCGCCCGTCAATCGTGGTGATGATGTCGCCTGCCTTCAATCCGGCCTTATCCGCCGGTCCGCCCGGTGTTACCTGCTGAACCAGTACGCCATTCTTAAAGCCGTAAACGCGGTTCACCGCTCCCGACAGCCCTTCGCGGAACTGGATGCCGATGGAGCCGCGCACCACCTTGTGGCTCGGCCCGATCAGGTCGTTGTACACCTTCGCCACCGTGTTCGACGGCATCGCAAAGCCAATGCCCTCGTATCCGGCCGACTGCGTAAAGATCGCCGTGTTCACGCCGATGACATCGCCATTCATGTTCAGCAGCGGCCCGCCGGAGTTGCCTGGGTTGATCGCCGCATCCGTCTGGATGAAGTGCTGGAACTGGCCAGCGGCGCCGGGCTGAATTGTCCTGTTCTTCGCGGATATAATGCCCGCTGTCACGCTCTGTGACAGCGCAAACGGGCTGCCAATGGCTTCCACCCAGTCGCCCACCTGTGCCAGATCGCTGTTGCCCAGCTTCACCGTCGGCAGCGGTGTATTGGTGTCAATCTTGATTACGGCCAGATCCGTGGCCTTATCCGTGCCAATCACGCGCGCCGGTCTGCCCAGGTCCTGCGTATCTGGATCCGTCGACAGCTTCACGTAAATCTTGTCTGCCTTCTCAACGACGTGGTTGTTCGTGATGATGTAGCCCTTCGGGTCCACAATGAAGCCCGAACCCAGCGACTCCTGTACGCCCTGGCCCTGGTCTCCCTGGTCAGGCATCTGCCCACCAAAAAAGCGGTTAAAGAAGTCCTGGAAGTTGTCCGGACCCTGCTGCTCGTCATCACCCCCGTTATCATCCGGCCCCTGCGGTGTGGGCTGCATGGTCCGTCCATGGAAGCGCCGCTTGCTCGATTGCTTCGGAAAGGTCTGCGTATTGATGTTCACCACCGCCGGCCCAACCATCTTGGCAATCTTCACAAACTCGTTCGGTGGTACTGTGGAGTTGACCACCTTGATCGGTGTAGCGTCCGAGCTATCGTTCTGCTTCTCCTGTCCGCGAACGCCGTGGGCGGCAAAGGAACCGGCCACAATGGCAGCCGAAAGCGTGGCAAGAAGCACAAAGACTGAAGCAAGGCGATGTGCGCGGAATCGTTCGAAAAGCGATCTCATGGGCTTGATGACCTCGTTGGGTGGCCAGCCCCGGGGGCTGGTGTGTTCTTTACACCATTCACATTCATTATAGCCAGCAGTGTATTGCGGCCGCTGGCCAGGCGGGCTATGCGCAGGTAACTTGACGGTTTAGACGCGGTTGCTGAGGAAACCGTAGCAGGAACGAAATTCGTGCATGGTGCGAAGGCAGAACCAATATCTTTTTGGATGCGCAGACCGTTCCACTGGTTTTTCACGCTTCGTGCGCTGTTGGCACGTGAGGCTGTGGAACCAGCTCCGTGAGAGCAATCCCCGCCAGAATCATCACCGCCCCCGTTGCCGGCCTCATTCCCAGCCGCTCGCCCATGAACACAAATGATGTAATCCACGCAAACACCGGCTCCAGTGTCAGCAGCAGGGCAATATGCGTTGAGGGCAGCACCGCCTGCGCCCAGCTCTGGATGGAAAACGCCGCCGCCGTGGCCAGCGCCGCGGCAATGCCTAGCGCCACCAACAGCCGTGCCGTCCACACCACATGCGGACGCTCGATCAGCGGCAGGCTGAGAGCCATGAAGACCGCGCAAAACCCCACTTGCAACAGCGCCAATGGTTGGAATGGAATCCGCGGCGAAACATGGCCCAGCACAATGCAATGGAAGGCAAATCCCACCGCGCATCCCAGAGTCAGCACATCGCCAAAGTTAATCGAGTGCAGGTCAGGCAGCAGGGAAGCGATGCCCTCCATCACATTGCCCGGTGTGTGCGCCTGAGCCACCGGCGGCGCCGTAAGCAGCAGGATACCCACAAACGCCATCGCCGCTCCCAGATAGGCATTCCAGCGCGGCGGCCGGCTTCCCGGCGGCCGCAAGCCCGGCACCGCTGAGAACAGAGGCACCAGCACCACCACCAGCCCTGTGATAAACGCCGACTTCGAAGGTGTCGTCCTTGCCAATCCCGTAGTCTGAAACTGGTATCCCGCCGCCAGAAAGAATCCCACCAGCGCGCCTGCTCCAAGATGATGCAGCCTAATCCTGTCCCAGAACCGCTGATACGCAACCGCCAGCAGCACAAAGGCCAGCGTCATACGAATCAGGTTGAAGGCCGCGGGTGTTGCGTCCGCCAGTGCGTTCTTGATGAGCACAAAGGTCGAACCCCATACCGCCACCACAAACACCATCAGCAGATAAGCCCGCAGTTTCATGCACTTTGCATTATGTCAGCCGCTGGCCTTTCCTGGCTTCACGCATTCCCAGGCAGCGCGATGCGCCGGTTCACGCGTCAAACCCCTTAGAAATCAAGTTGAGAAACGAAAGGAGACGGAATGGCCTTCATCGTATCCAACATCCACGACTGGCTGTTGGGCATTTTTCTCTTCTGCATTGTGATTGTCTTTGGCAACGGCATACACTTCTTTCTTTTTCGCCTGATGCGCAGGAAGCAGAATGCCGGACGTGCTCCCGGCCTGAATATTCACAAATACCTGGCCAAACCTGCGCGCGCCATCCTGCTGGCCATCGGCCTTCTCATCATCCTGCCCGCCATCGGCGTCATTCCCGCAGGACTGCGCGGCAAGCTTGAGCACTACCTGTGGATTCTCATCGTGCTGCTCCTGGGCTGGCTGGCCATTAGCGCCGTCTATCTCTTTGAAGCAGTCGTGCAGCGTCGCTTTGACATCACGCAGGCGAACAACCTGCGCGCCCGCCAGATACACACGCAGATTCAGTTCTTCCGTCGCATGCTCATCGCTCTCGTGGTCGTGCTGGATGCCGCCGCCCTGCTCTGGAGCCTGCAAAATCCTCAGCTATGGAAGTTCGGCACCGGTCTGCTCGCGTCCGCCGGCCTGGCTTCTCTTGTTCTTGCCACCGCTGCCAAGTCCACAGCCTCCAACCTCCTAGCGGGCATGCAGATTGCGCTTACTGAGCCCATCCGCATCGACGATGTCGTCGTCATTGCTGGCGAGTGGGGCCGCATCGCTGAAATCACCAGCACCTACGTCGTCGTCAAAATCTGGGATCAGCGCACCCTCATTGTGCCTCTGAGTTACTTCATTGAGCAGCCCTTTACCAACTGGACGCGCAGCGGCGCCGACATCATGGGCACTGCCTTCCTCTACGTCGATTACTCCATTCCCGTCGAGCCGCTCCGCAACGAGCTTCAGCGGATCGTCAAGCAGTCGCCGCTCTGGGATGGCCGCGTCTGTGGCCTTCAGGTCACCAACCTCAGTGAGCGCACCATGGAGCTGCGCTGTCTCATGAGTTCAGCCGATTCCGGCAAGAACTTCGACCTGCGTTGCGAAGTCCGCGAAAAGATGATTGAATTCGTCCGCGCACATTATCCCCACGCGCTTCCTACCCTGCGCATGGAGCTCCGCGACCGTGCTCCGGGCATGGCTGCGCTGCCTGCATGACAATTTCTACCTCGTGGAGGCGCCGTACACCCGCCTGCCTGCGACGTAGGTTTCCAGCACCTGCGTCCCCAGCAGCGAAGGCGCGGCCACTGTGTACAGGTCGCGATCCACAACGATAAAGTCCGCGTCGTAGCCCGGTGTCAGTCTGCCTTTGTGCTTTTCCGCGAGCTCCGCATACGCCGCGCCCTGCGTGTACGCATACAGCGCTTCTCCACGGGTAATGACGTTCTGCGGATAGTAGGTCATCGTGCCTGTCTCGTTCATCCGCGTCACGGCCGCATAAAGCCCGCGAAACGGCGTAATCGGTTCTACTGGGTAATCCGTTCCGAACGCCAGCGGCACGCCTGCATCCAGGAACGCCTTCCACGCATAGGAGTACGCCGCCCGCTCTGGTCCCAGCCGCGCCTCGGCCCAGTTCATATCCGTCAGCAGGTGATTGGGCTGCATCGACGCGATCACGCCCAGCTTCTTGAACCGCGCAATATCCTCAGGGTCCACCACCTGCGCGTGCTCAATCCGGTTCCGCGCCGTCCGTGACACCCCAGGCTGCGCAAATGCCTCCAGCGCCATGGCTGTAGCCTTGTCGCCTATCGCATGAAAGCCCAGTTGGAACCCCGCCTTCGACCGCTCCACTGCCATTTTGTTCAATTGCGCCTGCGTGTACTGTGGCAATCCTGTGTTCCCTGGATCATCCGCATACGGAGCCTTCATTGCCGCCGTGCGCGAGCCCAGTGAGCCATCCATAAATCCCTTCAGCATGCCCGTATGCAGCATCGGATCATGGGCATCATGGTGCGCGCGCATCTTTACGAGTTCCGGTAATGGACTCTTGAAGGGAAGCCACTCGCTAATCTTCAGTCTTAGCCGGCCTTCCTTCTCCAGCTCCTCGAAGATCAGGAAGTCCTCCCATCGGCTGAAGTCCTGTACGCTTGTCACGCCATGCGATACCGCGTCTTCTATCGCCAGTTCATCGCCCCTGCGTCGTTCTTCCTTGCTCGGCGGCGGAATCACCCTGGACACCAGATTCTTCGCGGACTCGCGCAGGATTCCCGTGGGCTCGCCCGTCGCATCCAGTTCTATCGCTCCGCCCTGTGGAGGTTTCGTTTTGCCCGTGATGCCCGCTGCCTTTAACGCAGCTGAGTTGGCAAGCGCGATATGTCCGTCTATGCGGTTAAGAAACGCCGGATGATCGCCCGTCACGCGGTCCAGGTCAACCCGCGTCGGCAGCATCTTCTGCGCCCACAGCGTCTGGTCCCAGTTCCCGCCTGTCAGCCAGCGCCCTGCGGGTGCGCTCTGCGCATACGTGGCAATCTTGTCCAGCATCTCTTTGAGCGACTGCACGCCTGTCAGGTCCACGTTCAGCTTCGTGCTGCCCGCGCTTCCCAGGTGTGTGTGTGCATCGTTGAATCCCGGAAAAACAACCACGCCCGTATGCGCGCTATCCAGGTTGCGCAGTTCCGTCTGCGGACCCGCCATGCGCTGAATGGCATCGTTCGCTCCCACGGCCAGCACCTTGCCGTGACCGATTGCCATCGCCTCCACGGTGTGTGGCTTGTCCTGTGCAAGGCCCTCGCCCGTGAAAATCACCCCGTTGTACAGGATCATTTCCGGCACGGGCTTTCGCCTCGGAGCACCGCGCCGTGCCTTTACCGTCTGTGCGCTGCACAACACTGAGGCTGCCAGCGCGGCTGCAACAGATAACCGGGAAACGCGCATGCGCGGAGTGTAGCAGATTTTCTCTACTGCTCCGCAGCCCATTCCGCGATAGCCAGCGTGAGCAGCAGTACGCGCTTTAGCCCCAGTTCGCGGTCCTTGTCACAGAACCACTCCGCCTGAGTATGTGCGCCTCCACCCTCACCGCCCGCGCCCATTGAGATTGCCGGCACGCCCATTGCAATCGGGATATTCGCATCCGTCGACCCTAGCCGCAGGTCTGTTCGCAAGCCCAGATGTCTATCCACCGCGCGCAGCGTCTCCAGCAGTGGCGAATCGGCAGGCAGCAGCCCCGGGGGCCGGTCGCCAATCTTCTCCACCGTGAAGGTCAATGCACCGCGGTTCGCCCCCGGCAATGCGCGCGCCACCGCGTTCCAGCGCTCCACCGCATCTTCCACTGCGCGATGCAGTGCCACCTCCAGCCGCACCAGCTCGTCCGTGCCCGTCGAGCGAAAATCAATCGATGCTGTTGCGCTCTCCGGAATCGAGTTCACGCTTGTCCCGCCGTGAATCGTGCCCAGATTCAGCGTGGTGCGCGGATCTTCAGGCAGCGGCGTCTGTGCCAGGTCTGACAAGGCGGTCGCCATGGCCGCAATCGGGTTCGGCACCCCCGCATCTGTAAAGCTGTGTCCCCCCGGCCCGTTGATCGTTACCTTGTAGCGCCTGCTGCCCAGCGCCTGTGCGACGGCTGTGTCCGAGCCCGCTCCGTCCAGAATAATGTGTGCCGCAATGCGGCTCGCCAGTCCGCTCTGCTGATAAAAGAACCGCACGCCGCGCAAGTCGCCTTCGCCTTCTTCGCCCACGTTCGCCAGCACTACCACTGGCACAGCCGGTCGTACCTTGGCATGCACAAGCGCATACGCGATCGCCAGCATGCCCGCCATGCCCGCGCCATTGTCGCATGCCCCCGGCGCATCCAGCCGCAGGCCCCCATCCACTTGTGATAGCGCTGGCTGCAGCGGAGTCTCCACTGGGAATACCGTGTCGATATGTGCCGAGAGCACAACCACCGGCCCGCTGCTCTCAGGCGGCAAACCCTCTGCGCGCAGCCAGCCCACCACATTCCCAATCGCGTCCGTGTATACGTCCACCAGCCCGGCCTCGGCAAATCGCTCTGCCATCCACGCCGCGCGCACCTGTTCCCCAAACGGCGGCGCAGGAATCCCTACCATCTCAGCCTGCCACTTCATCAGCGTCTGCGGATTGTTGTGCATCCAGGCAAATGCCGCATGCACTGGCCGTCGTGCAGCCAGCAAAGTCACTCTCGAATACGCCATGCTTCGGAAGAGGGCCATGTGAATGGTTTCAGGTTAACAGGGTTCTGAGTGTCCACAGGCGCATGTCACTCTTCGTATTCCACAGAATGCAAAAACAATCCACGGGCCGGTGCCGTTGGTCCGGCGGCCGAGCGGTTCCGTGCCGCCAGAATCTCCGCAATCTCCCTCAGTTCCAGATGTCCGCGCGCCACATCCAGCATCGTCCCTACCAGGTTGCGCACCATGTGATGCAGAAAGCCATTGCCTCGCACGCGATACACCAGCAGTTCGCCCTCTGCCGTGGCATGCCGCTCCCATGCCGAGCTGAAAATCCTGCGCACCGTCCCCGCGATCTCTCCTTCGTCGTTCTCCGCTGCGCTCCGCCGCGCTGCAAGGTCCGGGTCACTCGCCGCAAAGCTTGCAAAGTCGTGCTCGCCCCAAAAAACTCCTGCTGCCGCATCCAGCGCCGTCTCCTCCATCGGCCACGGGCATGCGTATACATATCGCGCCAGAAACGGCGGGCAAATCTCTCCGCGAAAGATGCGGTACTCATAAGTCTTCGCCTTTGCACTATGCCGTGCATGAAAGCCCTCCGGCATCGTCTCCGCTGCCAGCACGCGTATCGCTGCCGGTAGGGTCCGGTTCAGCGCGCGTTGCAAATTCGCCGCCGGAATCGGTGCCCGCAGCGCAAAACTCGCCACCTGTGCCAGCGCGTGTACTCCCGCATCTGTGCGCCCGGAGCCCTGCGGCAGCGGCGTCTCGCCTGTAATGCGTCCCAGTGCCGACTGCAACTCGCCCTGGATCGTTGGGGCATCCGGCTGCACCTGCCACCCGCGGAAGTCCGTTCCGTCATAGGCCAGCGTCAGCTTCCATGTCTGCAGCCCGCTCACGATTTGTGCTCTTTCCGTCATAGGTATCTATGTCGATAACAGGGTAAAGCAGCCAATCGAGGTCAAAATGCTAAGAGTGCCTCTGGGATATACTCAGCTTTTTGCTCTCATGCTGAAAGCAGCACTATCGGCCATCGAAATTTCCGGGGAAGGGAACGAACCGCTGCGCGCGAGCGTATTCCAACAAGAGTTGATCATGGAAGCACAAACAGGAAGCGAAAATCGCCCGGAAGCACGATAAATCTGCGTCCGGAAGGGTTCTCCGGACGTCTTGAACAATGGCACCCCACATGCCTTAGCACACCGTGGAGAAAAAACATGTATCGGTTCGGTAATCGTGTGTTTGAGCAGCAGGATGCAACCGCGTTACGTCCCCAGGGGCGGTCCGGCGTGCAGTTGCGCGCGCTCGCGGCAGTCATGCTTACTTTGGCGTCGTGTGTGCCATCGGGTTTTGCGCAGCAGAACGCGCCCGGAACAACGGAAAAAGAGGCATCCAGTTTGCCTTCTGCGCCCGCCCCTGTCTTGACGCAGCCCTTTGACCTGCGCCAGTCCGAGCGTGACTTTAGCAAGCCCTCTGGCCGTCTGCTCGGTGATCCCATTGACTGGTACAAGGCCACCACCATTGCCAAGGCGAGCTTCGTCAACTCCGTGCGTCTCGTCGACCTCGTCAAGGATGGCAAAATTTACCTCAGCCTCTCTGATGCCATCGCTCTGGCGATAGAAAATAACTACGACATCGCCATCTCCCGCTACAACCTCGACATTGCGGATACCGACATCCTGCGCGCCAAGTCCGGCGCTGCATTGCTTGGTGCTCCTTCCGGACTTGTCACCGGTACGCTCGGCGGCACCTCCACCACGCTCATCACGGGCGGCGGCCCTGGTGGCACTACCATGGGCTCCGGCGGTGCAGGCACCGGCGCGGCCGGCCTCACGCTCACTACGAACGGTGCTGGCCCGTTGCCCGCGCAATTTGACCCCTCAGTTACGGGCAACATCCAGTTCGAACGTGCCCGTCAGCCCCAGTCGAACACTTTCTTTTCCGGCGGCAAGACCTCCCTGACCACCAACACCAACATCTACAACTTTGCCTACAACCAGGGTTTTGCCACTGGCGCCAACCTCGCCGTCTCGCTCACGAACAACCGCATCACCACCGACAATCCCTTCCAGGTCTACAGCCCGCTGCTGAACTCGATCTTCAAGGCCACCGTGACGCAGCACCTCCTGCAGGGCGCCGGCATCTGGGTGAACCATCGGTTTATCTACCAGGCTAAGAACGACCGTCGCATTACAGATTCCGCCTTCCGCCAGCAAATCCTCTACACAGTCAATCAGGTCGAGAATATCTATTGGGCGCTCGTCAGTGCCTACGAGGACGTGCAGGCCAAGGATCGCGCTCTCCAGCAGAGCACCAAGCTCGACGAGGATACGCGCAAGCAGCTTCAAATTGGCACCATGGCCCCGCTGGATGTCGTGCAGGCTGACTCCAATGTCGCCACTGACAAGCAGGCGCTCATCGCCTCACAAAGCAACCTCAACTACCAGCAGCAGATCATGAAGCAGGCCATCGCCCGCAATCTCAATGATCCTGCTCTTGAAGCTGCCGCAGTCATTCCCACGGATCGCGTCAGCATCAACGAGATTCCCGAAGAGTCAGAGCCGATTGAGGATCTCGTGCAGACCGCCTTCAAGAACCGGCCGGAACTCGAGCAAGCCGTGCTCACCCTCCGCAATGACGAAATCACGCTCAAGGGCGCACGAAACAACCTGTTGCCCACGCTCGATGTCTACGGTTTCTATGGCTCGAGCGCTCTTGGCGGTTCGCAAAGTCCCAGCGGTATCAACTTCCAGACGGGACAGCCCTACCCTCCCGGAACCTTCCCCGAGGTCACCTACGGCACGGTTGTCCAGCATCTCTTCAACAGCTCTGCTCCTGATAAGGGCGCCGGCTTCAACCTCACCATCCCCATTCGCAACCGTCAGGCGCAGTCCGTGCAGGCCCGCTCGCTCATTGAGTACCGCCAGTCCGAACTCCGCCTTGAGCAGCTCTACACCCAGATCCGCATGCAGGTCGTCAACGCGCAGTTCGCGCTCACCAATGACCGCGCGCAGGTCAAGGCTGCCATCGCTGCCCGCGACTACGCCCAGCAGAGCCTCGATGCCGAGGAAAAGAAATTGCACCTCGGTGCCTCCACCACGGCCAACGTACTTCTCCAGGAACGCAACCTGGCCACGGCTGAGAACAACCTCATTACCGCGAACGCCACCTATGCCAAGGACCGTGCATCACTGTACCAGACCCTTGCCACCACACTCCAAAACTACGGCATCAACTTGAATGATGCCGCCACAGGCAATGTCACCTCAGCTCCTCTCGTCCCGGGACTTCAGCCAGCCAAGAAGGGCAATGAGCCAAGCATGAAAGCTCCGGGAGGGAATTGACGGCCATTCCTCCACAGCAGTAAGGCCCGGCGAATTGCCGGGCCTTTTTATCTTCTATCACCACAGTTACAACCCCGCGGCTTTGGTTGCACTTCTTCGGCTTGGTTACCGCTCCGCAACCTGGTCCAGCAACTCAAAGAACTCTGGAAAGCTGATCGCCGCCGACTCCGCCCCTTGGATGAGTGTGTACCCGGTCGCGCGCAGCGCCGCGACGCTGAAGGCCATCGCAATCCGGTGGTCACCGCCGGCGTCAATCGTCGCGCCGTGCAGAGTCTGCCCGCCCGGCACATCCAGTCCGTCTTCGAACTCGGTTACCTCTGCGCCCATCGCGCGCAGGTTCTTCGCTACCAGCGCAATCCTGTCCGACTCCTTCACGCGCAGCTCCTTCGCATCGCGGATGCGAATTCCTCCGCTCGTATACGGCGCAATGGCCGCCAGCACCGGCAGCTCGTCAATCAGTTGTGCCGCCAGCCCCCCGCCAATCTCTGCTGACTTCAGTCCCGAACCAGGCGCCGAAACCTGTACCGTACCCACCAGCTCGGCATTCTTCTCCTCTAGGTTCAGCACGGCAATACGAGCGCCCAGCGTTGCCAGCACGTCCAGCAGTCCCGCCCGTGTCGGGTTCATGCCCAGCGAGTCCAGCACCAGCGACGAGTCTGGAAACAACGCTGCTGCGCACAGAAAGAAAGCCGCCGATGAAATATCACCCGGCACTACTGCGTCAATCGCGTGCAGCGTCTGCGGTCCCGTAATGGAAACCGAGTCTACGCCGCGCGTGATGTTTGCGCCAAAGGCGCGCAGGGCAAGCTCGCTATGGTCGCGCGTGCGCACTGCTTCGCGCACGGTCGTCGTGCCTCCAGTCTGCAATCCTGCCAGAAGCACGCAGGTCTTCACCTGTGCGCTCGGAACCTGCGTGGTGTAGTCAATCGCTCGCAGCGCCGCGCCTTCTATTCTCACCGGCGCATGGCCGTCCGTCAGCGTGATGCGCGCTCCCATCTCCGTCAGAGGCTTCCGAATGCGTTCCATTGGCCGCCGAGACAGCGAAGCATCGCCCACCAGAGTGAACTTGCCCTCCTGCGCTGCCAGCAGCCCGGAGATCATGCGCATCGTCGAACCGGAGTTGCCGCAATCCAGCGGGTGATCGGCAGGCGTCACGCGCCCGCCCACGCCCGTCACTTCAACCGTGCCCTCGGCCTGCCTGTTCACCTTTGCCCCCAGCGCCTGCATGCAGCTCAGCGTGGAGGCACAATCGGCCCCTGTTGAAAAGTTCAGAAAGCGTGAAGTGCCCTCGGCAAAAGCCGCCAGCATCCCGTAACGGTGGCTGATCGATTTGTCTCCGGGCAGCCGCAGGCTGCCCATCACGTTGCGCGCAGGACGAATAATGCGTTCTTGTGGAGTTGTCTGCAAGGAAGCTCCGAGAAGGTGTTGTCTCCTCAAGTGTATCAATGCGAAAACCTGCAGGGAGCGAGTCGCAGGAGCACAACACACCTACCGCACGCGCAACACGATAATCGTCTCATCGTCAAAGCGGTCCTTGCTGCCCTGGAAGCGCGTCACATCCGCCAAAATCGCATCCGCAATGCGTGCGGCCGGTTGCTCGCGGAGAGAGCACAGCAGTCCCGTCAGCTGTTCTTCACCGTACATCTCTCCCTGCTCGTTCTCCGCATCCAGAATGCCGTCTGAAATGAAAATCACCACATCGCCCGGTAGTGTCGTCACGGGGATGGCTTCGTACGCAACGTTCGGGAACAGCCCCAGCGGCAGGCCCTCCGCTCGCACCTTCAGCGACTGACCTTCGCGGCAGAAGATCGGCTGCACGGCGCCGGAGTTGGCCACCTGCAGCGTTCGTGTTTCGTCATCCCAGAGCGCAAACAGCATCGTCACATATTGCGACTCCAGCCGCCGCTCCTGCAGCGCGTCGTTCAGTTGCGTCAGCATCTGTGCGGGCTCAGGCTGGTGCAGCGCTGCAGACCGCATAATGCCGCTCACCAGTGCCGCAAACAGCGCCGCCGGAGCGGCTTTGCCGCTCACGTCTCCCAGAACGATCGCGGTTCGGCCCATCCCGTAATCCACAAAGTCATACAAGTCGCCGCCAATCGTGCGCGCCGGCAAAAAGCGCACCGCCATATCCGCGTGGGCGTGTTCCGGAGCGGTCGGTGGCAACAGGCGCAGTTGTACCTCGCGTGCCATCGCAATGTCGCGTTCCAGTTGCTGCTCCTGCCGCTTGACCGCCTGATACAGCCGGGCATTTTCAATCGCAATTGCCACCTGCGCGCCCATCGTGGTCAAGGTGCGCTCATGCTCTTCATTGAAGAAGCCCGCCCGTGTATGTTCCAAATCCAGCACGCCGATAATGCGTCCCTTGTGAAACAGCGGCACGATCAGCTCCGAGCGCGTCTCCGGATTCATTTCCAGGTAGCGCGAATCCTTACGCACATCCGGCACGTTAATGGGCCGCCACTCGCGCACCGCCGCGCCTACCAGTCCGCTTGTGATGGGAATCCTCCGCAGTGGCGCATGCGCATAGCCAAATCGCCACGCATAGCGTGTAATCAGCGTCTCGCCCTTGTCGTCCAGCAGCATAATGCTGAACATCTGGTAGTCAATCAGCCGTCGCAGCAGTTGCCCAATGCGCGCCAATAGTGCATCCAGGTCCAGAATCGACGTCAGCTCCGCTGAAATTTCATTCAGCACGGTCAGCGTCTGCGCCTGCCGCGACACGCGTGTATATAGCCGCGCATTTTCAATCGCCTGTGCAATTCGCGACGCCGTGAGCGTTAGCAGATGCAGATGCTCCTGGCGAAAGTAGTTTGCTTTCTCGCTTTCAATATCCAGCACGCCAATCAGCCGGTTCTTGGCGATCAACGGAACCGCAAGCTCCGAGCGCACATCCTGATTTGCTGGAATGTACCCCTCCACGCTGCTGATGTCATTGATCAGAAGCGGCTGCCGTGTCTGCGCCACCTGCCCCACTACGCCCTTGCCCACCGGGATGCGCATCTTCTGCACCTCCGCGGTGTGCCCAATCTGGAAGCGCATCCGCAATTCATGCGTGCGGTCGTTCAACAGCAGAATGGCAAAGATACGGTAATCGATAATCGCGCGCACCAGTTCGGACGTGCGCGTCAGCAGCGTCTCCAGATCGAGCGTCGTGCTCAGCGCGTCTGAAAGCTGCGCCAGGTACGCAATATCCGTGGCCTCCACGCGCACATTCTGCGGGTCCAGGTGCGCATGCGGATTGTTCGACGGCACAGGGCGGTAGTCGCCCTCAAATTCTGGCTGCTCGCGCAAAGTTATAGGATCACTGGGCATAAGGGTAGAACGGAATCATAGCGTATTGCGCCTGCATCGCAGCAGAGAAATACGAAGTGCCGCCAATGCAAAGCGCTGGGTGTCCTCTGTGAAGTTTTTTCCCAAGGCAAAGGCGCATCAGGTTACCGATGAGCCATTCCGCGCCTTGTGCGCGGAGAGTGGCGCAGGAAGCGACGATTCCTACTCCGCGCCCATCTCTCGCAGAATCGCCACTGATGCCGAAGCCCCGATGCGATTCGCGCCTGCCTCCAGCATCGCGCGCACGTCCGCCAGCTTGCGAATGCCGCCCGACGCCTTCACGCCGCACCGTCCGCCGGCCACACCGCGCAGCAAAGCCACATCCGCCGCCGTTGCCCCGCCGCTTGCAAATCCGGTCGAAGTCTTCAGGAAATCCGCGCCCGCCTGGATCGCAATCTCTGCGCCGCGCAGCTTCTCCTCCACCGTCAGCAGTGCTGTCTCCAGAATCACCTTGAGAAGTGCGCCGTGATGATGAGCCACGCTCGACGCCGTTTGAATCGCATGCTGCACGGCAGGATGGTTCCCGCTCTTCAACTGCCCGATAGGAATTACCATGTCCAGTTCGCGCGCGCCAAGCCGCACCAGTGCGGCGGCTTCCTGTTTCAGCGTGGATACCAGTGATGCGCCTAGCGGAAATCCAATCACCACGCCCACCGGAATGCCTGTCCCCGCCAGCACGCTCACAGCCGTCGAAACCCACATCGGGTTCACCATTGCGCAGGCGAAGCGGTAGCGGATCGTCTCGTCGCACAGGCTTTCCACCTGTTCGCGGGTAGCTTCGGGTTTCAGCAGAGTGTGGTCAATCACCGCAGCCAGCGTCTGCCAGTTCTCCATTGCCTGCTGCGTGAACGCCGCGGCGTCAAATGTTCCGTGATCAAACTCCAGATCCGCTTCGCCAATCGGCGTAATCGCGGTCATACGCATTACTCCTTCCCAGCCATGTCGCCATTCTGGCCGGCTTGCTGGGTTCGTTTCGGTAGTTGAGTATAGAGCCTGCCAGACTCGCTCACACGAGGAATCCGCGCCCGCATCCGGAGCATGTGCCTCCAGATGCAACCCGCATCCCTGGGCTCCGCCAGGGTTATTCCGGGTGGTCAGCCGACATCAGGCAGATGTCCGGCAGGTTCCGGTAGCGCTCGGCGTAGTCCATGCCATACCCAATCACAAATAGGTTCGGAATCGAAAATCCAACATAGTCCGCGTCAATCTTCTCTATGCGTCGTGATGGCTTATCCAGCAGTGTGGCAATGCGCAGCGTCTTCGGCTTCTGCTGCAAAAATATCTTGCGCAGGTAGGCAAGCGTCAGCCCGGTATCCAGAATGTCTTCCACAATAAGCACATTCTTGCCTTCAATCGGCTCATCCAGATCTTTGATCAACTTCACAGCGCCTGAGGAGCGCTGCCCCTTGCCATAGCTCGAAACCGCCACAAAGTCGAACGTGGCATCCGCGTGCACCGCGCGCGCCAAATCGGCCAGGAACAGGGCGGCGCCCTTCAGCACGCCTACCATTACCAGTTTTTCGCCGTTCAGGTCCTGCGTGATCTGCGCGCCCATTTCCGCCACGCGCTCTGCAATCTGCTGTTGCGTGTAGAGAACCTCAAGACCCTGGTAGGTGATCGATGACATGCCGTTAGTATCGCCTGAACCGCCCGCCCTTGGGAAAGCCTATCTGTGAAAATTCGCATTCCCGCCGCATGCCGAGCCCGTCCCAGGCAGCCATCCATCTCCTGCGCGCGTCTATACTGTGCATAGGCTATGATTCCTTACCTTCACGTTGGCCCATTCAACATTCCCACCTTCGGTCTCATGCTCTGGCTCGCCGCCGTGGCTGCGGCCTTCGTCATGGACAGAGCCTTCAAGCGCGCGCGCCTCGATGCCGATGCTGTGGGAATGGTGGCCATTGCCGTGGTCGCAGGAATCGTCGGCGCCAAGCTCTGGCACGTGATGGACACGCCCTCTGAATTCCGCGAGATGGGCTGGCGCGTTCTCTGGGACTCGGCCGGCTTTGCCTGGTTTGGGGGCCTCGTCTTTGGCATCTCCGCGCTTCTTCTTCAGGGCTGGCGAGCGCACATCGGCGCCCTGCGCACGCTCGATCTCGCTGCTCCCGCCGCTGCCGTCGGCTACGCCATCGGCCGCATCGGTTGCCTGCTATCGGGAGACGGCTGCTATGGTCTGCCTACCAGCCTTCCCTGGGGCATGGCCTTTCCCAACGGCATTGAACCTGTCTTCGTCCCTGTCCACCCTACGCCGCTCTACGAGTGCCTCGTCGGCCTGCTCATCACCTGGTGGCTATGGTCGCGCGGCAAAAAGCAGCGTCCCATCGGCTGGATTACTGGCGAATACCTCATCCTCACCGGCCTCGCTCGCTTCCTCGTCGAATTCATCCGACGCAACCCCAAGGTGCTCTGGGGCTTGTCCAATGCCCAACTCGCCAGCGCCGGCTCGGTTGTTGCCGGAGCCGCTCTGCTCTGGTGGGTCGCCACCCGCAAAGTTGCCGGACCGGAGAATGCAGCACTCCCCGTACATAAGGCTGCATAGCTTCGCCGCCCACGCACCTTACAGCCGCTTGATAAACGCCAGCGCCTCTTCCAGTTGCGGAAACATCCGCTCTTCGGCCTTGAACTCCCGCGAGTGCACACACCGCCGCAGCCCCCTCATCTTCACCGGATGTTTCAGGTGCAGCATCTCGTGGTACAGCAGGTACTCAATCGCGTAGCGCGGGCTTGACGGCCGGTCGAACACCCGACTCACCACAATCGTGTTGTGCGCGGCATCGTAGTGGCCCAGCAGCCGCTTGGCATGGCTCTCGCTCCAGGTCAGCTCCGGCCGTCCCAGCAACCCGCCAAAAAAGCGCACATTCAACGAGTCAAATACTTCTTCAAGGTTGTAGTAGTGCCCATCGGGGCCGAAATAGCGTTTCGTGCCCCGCGCCGTTCGGATGAGCTCCGTCTGCCGTGTGACCGCCGCGCTGGACGCAAACCGTTTGAAGCGCAGGTTGTGCATCGCATCGATAGGCTTCTTGTACAGCTTGGCCAGCAAAATGTGTGCAATCGCCCGCACCACGCTCTCCGGCGCGCCTTCCAATAGATCTGAGAGGCTCACCAATACCTTGCCCTCGCGCAGACGGATCGTATTGTTCAGTGACGTGAACCGCCGCAGACGGACGTGCATCGGAGGCATCGGCGCACGGGGACGCAGCGCCCTATATTCTTCCTGGAAAAGAGAGACGAAATCCACGGCTTCCAAAATGGAGAGTAGCACAGCCGTACCGCCCAGGCAGGGAAGCACCTAATCCTTCGGCTCTGCCCTGTCCTGTCCGCGCTCATCCTTGTGCAGCTTGAAGTAAGCCGTCTGGTCCTGCAGCACCTGCGCCACCTGGTCCGCCAGGTCTTTTCCGCTCTCCATCGCCTCTTTGCGCGACAATTCATAGCCGCGCTCGCTAGGCAGGCCACTCAGAAACTCCAGCCACTTCTGCGTCGCCTCGTTCAATGGCTTCAGAGACTTGCGAAGGTCCGCCTTTCGCTCCGAGTACTGGTCAAGATTCGATCCCAGCTCATCCATCAGTGCCGTTAAATCCTGCAGTTCGCCATCAATTTTCTGAGCCCGCGCAGGCGAGGCCGGCCTTCCGGCCAGCGCCTTGAGGCTCTCCATATGCTCATTCACATACTTCGTATAGAGCCTGATGCGCCCTGCCGGGTCAATCCCAGCTTCGCGAATCTCCTCAACCTGTTTCGGTGTCAGCGTATCCCTGTCGCGAGTCTGCGCCCAGCCGGCGGCGAAGCACAGCAAGCACACCGCCACTCCAGCTTGATGGCGCATCCTGCGCAATGGGCCCTGTCTTTGCATGTTGGTGGACTGATTGAACTCCGTCTACTTACTCCGTCTACTTTTTGAAGAGCTGCATCATGGCGTCGTTGTCCGCCTGCGTCACCTGCGTCAGCGTCTGCTCCACCAGCGGGCGGTCCTCGTAGCTGCTCGCGTGCAGCATCTCGTTCAGGTGGAAGGCGGCGTGCCGCAGCAGTATCTCCGCATTCTTCAGGCGCTTGTTATTGTCTGCAACTTTCAGGCGCACCTTGTGAGCAATCTGCTGGATTTGCTGCAGCAGTTGGTTGGCTCGATCCACATCGCCCGTCGCATACTGCTTCAGGCTGAGCTCTGTCATCTGGTGAATCAGCTCGGCATACAGGAAGCACTGCTCCTTTGCCGGCGCCTGGCTGATGCGCTCCTCCAGGGCCGCAATGCTCTGCTGGTCGGGAAGTCTTCCGTCAAGCGGGTCGGCACCGGCTGGTGCTGCTGCCGCTGTAAGGGCGATGACGATAATCCACGACGCGTGTATCCGCATTTGGGACCTCCGCTGGTGCGGATTCTGAGTGTTCCTCCGAATGGAATGCACTCAGCCCAGGCCGTGATTATCTGAGCTTTCCAGGCAAAGTGCAAGTGGAAGCTGCAACCTCAAAAGGCTCAATCATCGCCGCGCATTG
Organism: Acidobacteriota bacterium; assembly: GCA_021818105.1. GTDB lineage: Bacteria > Acidobacteriota > Terriglobia > Terriglobales > Acidobacteriaceae > Telmatobacter. The sequence continues at coordinate 4,176 of JAKAFB010000013.1, read as the reverse complement.
GGCCGGACCCCGGCCCTTGTCATCGTGCTTTTTTCAGGCCCTCGCGCGGCTCACTTCTTGTGTTCCAGCACCTGCAATCGTTGCCGAGCCTGCCATTCCTGGTCGGGGAACTTGCCGGCGGCCGAGTCCAAAAAGTGATGGTAGTAAGCGGCTGCCTGCACCTTGTCGCGAAGCGTATCGTATGCCGTTGCCCAAAGAAAGTAGGTGGCCGGCACTTCCGGCATATATTTTGACCTCATCGTAAGTGCATGTAGCGTTACCTCGGGCTGACCCGTCTTCAGCGCAGCAAAAGCCAATCCACTCCACGCATCGCCGTTGGAGGGGTCCACCTCTGCCGCCTTGCTGAATGCCGTAAACGCCTCGGCGTACCTCAGTTCGCGAATCAGGTTCTGCCCATGCGTCACCAGCAACTCCGGGTCGTTGGGGTTGGTGGCCAGCAACTCCACATACAGCTTGTCTGCTCCTGCCGCATCGCCCGCCTGCGCCCTCACGTTGGCCAGCATGTGTGTAATCGTCTTGTCCTGCGGATGGTCAACGTGCAGCTTCTCCAGCAGGGGCAGCGCCTCCGCCTTGTTCTCCGCCACCAAAACCGACGCCAATTGTGCCGTCAGAGCGGGATCATTCGGCGTCTGCGCCAGCGCCGCCCGCAGCAGCGTTTCCGCTTCGGGATACTTCTTGCCCACAATCAGCAGGTGTGCCAATCCCGCATTTGCCGCCGCAGACTTCGGATCTTTCGCCAGCACTCGTCGATAGGCAGCCTCGGCCGCGTCATTTTGGCCGGACTTCTCCGCCAGCTCCGCAGCCAGCAGTGTGTCGCGCTCCGTCTCAGGAGAAATCTTCAGCGCCTCCAGCAACTCGCTTGAGGCCGTTGCCGGGTCCGTGTCGCGGTCAATCTCCGCCAGTGCCCGCCAGGCGCGCGCCTTCGCAGCCGGGCCGGCAGCGCCGGGGTCCAGCGTCGTCGCTGCCAGCAGCTCCGGCCGTGCCTCTTGCAGCTTTCCCTGCCGCGCCAGCAGCAGCCCCAGCATCACCCGCGATTCAAACGACTTCGGATCCACCGCTACTGCTCGCCGGTACAGCCCCGCCGCGTCATCTAGCCGGTTCTGCGCATCTGCTACGTAGCCCGCGTCAAACAGCGCCCTGGCATCCGTCGGATGACCGGTCAGCCACCCATCCAGCTTCGTCTCAGCCGTCTTCCAGTCCTGCTTGACGATGGCCGCCTCTGCATCCACTACCTCTGGTGAAAGCGACTGCGCCTCCACCGGCGGAACACTGGTGCCCTGCTGCTTACCTGCGCTCTGGGCAATCCCGGTTATCGAAACTGAAAGAACAACGCAAGTGATGCTGAAACGCAAGGAATTCATCAATCACAAGTCTAATGCCTCTCATGTCACTTGATCCCGCGTGACAGTCGTCACGGGTCATGCGTCCGGGTGATGTCCTCCGGCCCTCTCTTGCGTCAAAATAGAGCAAAAGGGGGAGCAAGCCATGAAACCCTTTGTTGAACTCAATCTTCACGACATTCCTGCTAAGCCCGAGGAGCCCAGCCCGCCCAAACAGGAAATCGAAGAACCCAAGCCCGTTGTTGCGAGCCGTAAGCTCAACCGGATTGCCAGAAGGGTCGCGCACCGCGTAGCCGTAGATGCGGGCCGCACCTCATCCGGCCTGTTCTCAAAGTAGTCGGCGCAAACCCCAACGCGCTGGTTGACCCTCCAACGGGTCCATCCCGCGCGGTTGGGCGGTCATAGTGATGGCTTGAAAGTACGGAGATCCGGAAGGTAGCTGAGCTCGGACCGAAGAAACCATCCACTCCGTGCATTCGGTGATTTTTGTGTAATTTATCCACTCACTTTCACAACGTTTTCAGCCAATCAGGGGAAAGCTTCCTCCCCTCGAAGCTTCCTCTCCTCGTTGTGCCGTCCTCCGCCTTCCGTAGCGCCCTATAATAAAGAATGGTCGCCTGTGCTCTGAACCTTGCTGTGCGCTCAGGGTTGCCGTCGGCCGAATACTGACCGGTGCCTTCCCTTTGAACGACGCCATCATCATCCGCGGCGCGCGGACCCACAACCTGAAGAACCTCTCCTGTGAGATTCCCCACGGCAAGCTGACCATCATCAGCGGCGTCTCCGGCTCCGGCAAAAGCTCGCTCGCCTTTGACACCATCTATGCTGAGGGCCAGCGCCGCTACGTCGAATCCCTGTCCGCCTATGCCCGCCAGTTCCTCGAGCGTATTGAGAAGCCCGACGCCGACGAAATCGATGGCTTGTCCCCCGCCATCGCCATCAAGCAGAAAAACACCACCCGCAATCCCCGCTCCACCGTTGCCACGGCTACTGAGATTTACGACTACATGCGCCTGCTCTACGCGCGCTGCGGCACCGTTCACTGCGTCCACTGCGACGGCCTCGTCAAGCAGAACACCATCGATGACGTCGCCGCCGCCATACTCGCGCTCAAAGAGGGCACGCGCCTCCACGCCCTCTTTCCCGTCCGTACTGCCGAGCCGCCCGCGCAGCCTGAGTCCCCCAAGCCTGCGCGTCGTAACGCCAAATCCGCATCCAAAGCCTCCGCCGACTCGCCGCTTACTGACGCTCTCAAGGCTCGCCTCACTGACCTCCGCAGCTCCGGCTTCAACCGCCTTTACCAGCTGGGCCGCATCTTCGAGTTTTCCACTCCCGAGTCACTCCTCGACCTCGACTTCACCCTCCCCGTCTTCGTCCTCCTTGACCGCATCGTCGTCAGCGCTGAGAACCGCGCCCGCATCGTCGACGCCGCCGAAATCGCCTATCGCGAGGCCGGCGAAGTCATCTTTGAAGAGGTTCCCCGCGATGAAACCGTCGAGCGGAGCCACCATCGATTCTCAGGAGCGTATGAGTGCGTTAGTTGCCATCGGCCCGGCAGGGAGCCCGAACCGCGCCTCTTCAGCTTCAACAATCCATTCGGTGCCTGTCCCCGCTGCCAGGGCTTCGGCAATACCATCGACTACGACCTCAACCTCGTCATTCCTGACAAGACACTCAGCCTTAGCGACGGCGCCATTGACCCCTGGAACCGCCCAAAATACCGCGCCTGGTTCAACGACCTGCGCAAACAGGCGCCTGCCCTCAGCATTCCCATGGACGTCCCCTGGCATCAGCTCTCTGACAAAGTCCGTGAGCTGGTCCTCCACGGCAACGGCAGCTATGAAGGCGTCTATGGCTTCTTCCGCCAGATGGAGCGCAAGAAATACAAGCTCCACGTCCGTGTCATGCTCAGCAAATATCGCGGCTACGCCGAGTGCCCCGACTGCCGCGGCCAGCGCCTCCGCGCAGAGGCCCGCGCTGTTCGCCTCCACGGCAAGAACATCTGCCAGGTCTCATCCCTCACCATTGCCCGCGCCCACCAGTTCTTCGCCGAGATTCAGCTAACGCCCGCGCAGGAGGAGATCGCCGGCCAGATTCTCCATGAAGTCCGCCAGCGCCTCAGCTTCCTCCTCGCCGTCGGCCTGGAGTACCTCACCCTCGACCGTCTCGCCTCCACGCTTTCCGGCGGTGAGGCCCAGCGCATCCAGCTCGCCACATCCCTCGGCTCGCAACTCGTCGGCGCGCTCTATGTCCTCGACGAGCCATCCATCGGCCTCCACACCCGCGACACCGTTCGCCTCATCCGCATCCTCAAAGATCTCCGCGACCTCGGCAACACCATCATCGTCGTCGAGCATGATGCCGACATCCTCCGCGCCGCCGACAATCTCCTCGACCTCGGCCCCGGCGCTGGCGAGTTCGGCGGCAAGCTCCTCGCCTCCGGCTCCCTGGCAGAAATCGAAGCCAACCCCAACTCGCTTACCGGCCGTTACCTCTCCGGCAAAATCGCCATCCCCGTACCCACGCGCCGCCGCGCGCCGGGCAGGGAAAAGCTTGTTCTCCGCGGCGCTCAGGCTCACAACCTCCGCGGCCTCGACGTCGAAATCCCCCTCGGTCTGCTCGTCGCCATCACCGGCGTCTCCGGCTCCGGCAAGTCCACCCTCGTCCATCAGGTGCTCTACCATGCCGTCGCCCGCGCCCTCGGCCAAACAAACGGCGGCGACCCCACCGGCCTCTACAAATCGCTCACTGGTACCGAGCGCCTAAACGACGTTGTCCTCGTCGATCAGACCCCCATCGGCCGCACCCCGCGTTCCAATCCCATCACCTACATCAA
>JAKAFB010000012.1:25164-63257 GCA_021818105.1 Acidobacteriota bacterium | reverse complement strand
CCGCACGAATATCCGTCCGATGAATACCAGCCCTCAAGCACTCCCGCAACCGGAAGCTTGATCGAGTCAAAGGTCTGGATTTAACTGCGCGCCTGATTCAAGGGAGCAAGACAACGAAGGGGCAGCCATCGTGCTGCCCACCTATTTTGTAGCGGAGTCTCCTTCAATGAGCTTGTAGCGATATTGCTCGCGCTCTTCCTTGGCTGCCTCCTGGCGTAATTGTGCCAGCCGTATATTCCAGCCGTGCGGCACCCTCGAGCGCAGGCAGGTAATCCGGAGCTCCCTTGAGCGCGCGCTGATATGAGGCAAGCGCTTCCATTACTTTTGCTTGCCGGCGTACGCAATGCCTTGGAGGACTCGTAACTGTGGATTGCCGGAGGAGGCATGAAGCGCCGATTCGAGCATCCTGAGCCACGGTCGTAGTCACGCTGGCGAAGAGCCGACGTCACCTCGCCCACAATTTACTGTTGCCCTGGCTGTCCTAGTGCGACTGCCTGCATGACTATGAGCAAGAAAAGTAGGCGGGCACGAGAAAGCAACATAAAATGCATCGTACCCCCAGGGGGGCTGCAAAGAACAGCCCCGGCCTGCTCGCAACCACGGCCGCGATTGGCTTGACACTTTTCATATATAAGAGATGATTTTGCAACGACATACGGTTACATTGTGTTGGAACACCCCGAAATGCGCCCCCGGATGGGTCATTTCACCGTCTATTCCCCTGACACATACCCAATATCTGATTGCTTACTCGAGGCAGAATGAGAGAGATGTTGGGTGATTGCAGTCCAAATTCTAACCGTGGACAATAGGCCAGACCTGCTTTCCCCTCTCTGCAGAGGCTTAGTAGAGCACCGTGTCGTTCTATTCGATTCTTGCTCGTTATTTCGACTGGTTCATCTCATCGGTACGAATTCCGAAGCGAGAACATGCACATGAATTGTAAAGTGTTCCTCCGAATCAATTGGGAAATGCTGCCGAACATCCCGGAAGCGGTTCGAAGACGAAACAAATTGCCGCAATTTTTATGCAAATACCCATGGAAGGCGTCCGCATCAAGCCTGCCTACGCGCCTAGCGGCACCACGGATCGGCTGCACCATATCCCATAGCGCAATCTCTGACATTCATTGCTCCCGTTTCAAGTGGACACATGCTTCTTTCGCGCCATGTCCATGACCCTAGTCATTTTGGTTCCATGCTGCCCAGAGAGATATTGAGGTGTATTTGATTCTGGGACTTACTTCGTCGAAATCGCGCAGAAGCCTACCCAGTTCAACAATCTTCGTTCGACGATCTCAAGGAGCGTGAAACTCCATATTATGATGCCAGCATGACAGCCTACGCAGAGCGGCTTACACAATGGGTGGAAGCATACTTCCTCAAGCCATGCGCGATCGCCGTCTTCTTCGTTATCGTCGCACTGCTGTGGACTTTTCTTCTGCAACACGAGATTGCCTATCCGTTCGTATTCCTGTTCTTCGGTGCAATCATGGGGAGCGCTTGGTTCGGCGGCATGATTGCCGGTTTCATGGCAGTCGTCCTGTCCTCGCTTCTAGTCACGTTCTTTTTCATCCCTCCTGTCTTCTCCATGTCGGTTGCCAAGGAATCCCAAAGCTTTCTAGCCGCATTCATTCTGTGCGCAGTTGGGATTACGGTCGTAAGTTCGTCGAGAAAGCGGGCAGAGATTGTCATTCGCGAAGCCCGCGACCGACTTGAAGAAAAGGTTCGCGAGCGAACCGCCGAGCTGGAGCAATCTAATTTGGAGATCCAGGAAAGCGAACGCCAGTTGCGTTTGCTCACGGAAGCGATTCCCCAGCAGATTTGGAGGGCCGATGCGACCGGTGCTATCGAATACTGCAATCAGCACTTGATTGAGTACCTTGGCAAGCCACTGGAGTCGCTGCGCGGGGAGGCATTCTTTGCCAATCTTCATCCAGAAGACGAACAGCTTTTCCGCCAAGGTTGGCTTAGGGCCGTCGAAGCAGGTATCAAATTCGAAATGGAGGCGAGAATTCGCGGCGCAAATGGTCAGTACCGATGGTTTTTAGCACGCTCTATTCCGCAGCTTTCTGCAAACGGAAAGGTTGCGCGATGGTACGGCATTCACATCGATATTGAAGAGCAGCACCGCGCACAGCAGGATCTCATCGTCGCACAGGAACATCTCTCGAGGCTCTCGCACACATTGAGCATGGCGGAAATGGCAGCCTCGATTGCACATGAGCTCAACCAACCTCTGACTGCCGTGGTAACGCATGCTTATGCCTGCCGCGAATGGCTTCGCGCTCAACCCGCGAATCTTACCAAGGCTTCGGCTACGGCGGAAAAGATCGTGCAGGAGAGTACACGTGCCAGTGCCGTCGTCAGCCGGGTTCGTACGCTTTTCCGCAAGGAAGTGCATGAGCGAGAAACAACAGACATCAACCTTCTGATTCGTGATCTGGTGCGTTTGCTACGCGATGAAGCAATCCGGCGAGAAGTGTCCATTGCGCTTGAGCTGGAGCAGAATCTTCCGTGCCTGGAAATTGACCCGATTCAGATTCAGCAGGTGCTGCTGAACCTGGCGACCAACGGGATGGAGGCGATGGTGCAATCTCCACCACCTCGAGAATTGAAGATCCGCACGGAATATCGCGGCAATGGCCAAATTCTTGTTTCAGTTGAGGATCGCGGCCCCGGAGTTCCGGAAGAGATCGCAGCGCGAATCTTCGATCCCTTCTTCAGCACGAAGTCCGCCGGGATGGGCATGGGCCTTGCAATATGTCGTAGCATTGTGGAAATGCACGACGGGCGCCTCTGGGTTGCAAACTCCATACACGGCGGCGCCGTCTTCCAGTTCACAATTCGAACGCCAGCATGAACACGACAGCAACATCAGACAAGCCGATTCGCGAAACTGTCTTCATCGTCGATGACGATCCGTCAATCTGCGAGGGATTGGTCAACCTGCTCGAATCGGTTGGAATCGGAGCGCGATCCTACCCATCCGCTGAAAGTTTTGCGAAAGAGTGGAACCCGGCCAATGCGGGCTGTCTGCTACTGGATGCGCGTCTGCCCGGAATCAGCGGTGTCGAGTTTCAAGAACAGATGAAGAAGTCCGGCATTGCACTTCCGGTGATCTTCATGACCGCGCACGGAGACGTCCCTATGGTTCGCAAAGTAATGAAGTCCGGCGCTGTAGAATTTCTTGTCAAGCCATTCCAGAAAGAAGAACTACTCCAAGCCGTTAAGCACGCATTCACCCTCGATCACATGCGCAGAAAGGCTGAGGACTTAAGGAATGTAGTTCAGGCGAGACTGGAAACTTTGACGGAACGTGAGCGGCAGGTGATGGACCTGGTGACCGCCGGACTGACAAACAAGGAGATCGCAGAACAACTCTGCTTAAGCGTTGTGACGATAAAGCTATATAGAGGGCAGATGATGCGAAAAATGCAAGCTGGCTCGCTTGCAGATCTAGTAAAAATGTCTGAAAAGTTATAGGAAATTTATGACCCTCGTGATAGTCAGCGCTGACTAATCTCCGCATAAAGAGCACATAAAGAAATTGCAGAACTATACCTTGGGATAATTGAATTGACTCTCCCAGCCGCGTAATCTCGCGTACATAGCATTCGATTGTTCAGCGTGAATCGAATGGCCAGTCCGTGCAGGGCTTGCCCCTGCAGGCCCACTCAATCTTTTTTTGACCCTGTCTCGCATGGATGCCTCGTCTCTCGGCGGCGCACTCTGACAGTCGGAGTCTACCCATAGGAGGTCACACATGGGCACTCAGGCATTGTTCGTAGAAATCCTGCTTTCCGCATTCTTCGCAGTCGCCTGCTTGCGCGCACGATCTGACGCCCCGAGCTTACGCGGTCTCACGCCCAGGCGACTCTTTTCATTGACAGGAAGGCTGGATCGTCTGCGGCGCTCGCGTTGGCAATGGTTCTCAATGGTCCTGCTGCTGGTGCTGATGCGTCTGCAAATGGGTGTGCCGCTTGTGGCCGAAATCACCGTGGCTGCGCAATTCCTGGCGTTCCTTGCTCTTCCAAGTTTAAAGCCCGCTGCGGAGGCGAGTCACTCATGAGCGTGCTCATGGATACCTCACATTTCGTCAGTGAGCTGCGCAGGAAAATGCGCTTCGGGGAGTATTCGCGGGAGCCGCTTACTCTGCTTCGTCTCGAGTGGAAGAGAGACTCGGTTCAATGCGACTGGCTGATGCGGCTCAATGATCCGTGGGACAGTTCTCTTCCGCCTCATCTGGCACGAGAGAACCAAACGTTGCAAGCGCTGAGAGACGCACTTGACCTGCGCGAATCCATTTTTCGTTGCTTTCCTGCAGTCGAATACGCCTGCTTGCGCATGTTTCGCGTAGCCCCTAATCGGCATCTCGAGTTGGTGATGACAGGAACTCTTAGTCGCACAAACGAAGTGCTTCACAGGGTTACATCAGTTGCCATGAGGGCAAGATTGTGCGGTTTCCATTTCACGCTGGCGGAAGGTGCTCTTAAGAGCATGACTCCCATAACCCGTGAAGGATGCTAAGTAACCTTTAGGTTCTCTCGTTTGCCGCAAAGATTGTCATACGAGTGCGGCAAATAAGTATCTGTAATCAGATATCGAAACGCAAAAAACTAGCTTTACTAACTACCAAAGGAGGGAGTTATGGCGGCAACCACATCACAAGGCAAGAGCTTCACAATTTTTATGGTAGGCGCAACTACGGCAGCTGCTGGATTGGCTTACAGTTCCTCGGGCGGTGGAATTGCCGCACTTGTTCTGGGACTAATCCTTATTGGGATATCGTTTGTTGGCTTCATCAAGATTAAGCCAATGGAAGGAAGAACCGGCGAAACAGAACAGCCCCTGGCGCTAAGAGTCACAGGAATCATATCGGTCCTGCTCGGCTGGTGCATTGTTCTTGTAGGAATCCACCTCACCGCGAGCGTCTCCGGCAGGATGGTCACCTCTCTCGTGGGCCTCGCAATCTCGCTGGTGGGCATGCTCTATTTCCTGCCGGTGGCTTCGAATAAGAACGCTATATGGAAGGCCTGATTTTCGATCTTCTTTTACCAAACACGTTCAACCCTATATGGAGCTGAATCGATGAGAATTGCCCGTTTCGCATCGCGTATCTGCACTTTAGCTATCGTGCTCACAGCGAGCGCAGGATTTGTGGCTAGCGCCAGCGCTGCTCCTTCAGCGTCGGCGATCGAGCTGAAGGACGCTGCTGGCAAGGCGCCTACAACCGCGCTGCTCGCCAATGGCGACCCCGGCGGCACCATCACCGGCACAATTAGCGACGTGCCTGTGTCCGATGCCAAAGCCGGCATCACTCTCGGCGACGTCGCCAACCAGGTTGGCCAGAACAAGATTGCGGTCAACTTCGTGTGGACGCTGATCGCCGGCTTCCTGGTTATGTTTATGCAGGCCGGCTTCGCCATGGTTGAAGCAGGCCTGTGCCGCGTGAAAAACACCAACCACACCTACATGATGAACTTCTTCGTCTACGGGTGCGGCCTCTTCGCCTACTGGATTATCGGCTTTGCCATCCAGATGGGAGGTGCGGCCGGCAACGGCAACCTCGGCGGCTTGCAGCCTCTCGCCACTGAGCACATGCTCAACCTATTCGGCACGCACTGGGGCATCTTCGGTCAGACTGGCATGTTTCTTGCCGGACACACCTATGACGTGGGAGTGATGGTGATCTTCCTGTTCCAGATGGTGTTCATGGACACCGCGCTCACCATTGTCACCGGCGCATGCGCGGAACGCTGGAAGTTCCTCACCTTCTGCGTCTCTTCGATCATTATGGGCGCATTCACCTACCCGCTCTTCGCTAATTGGGCATGGGGCGGCGGCTGGCTCTCGCAGCTCGGCGTCAATGCCGGTCTCGGCAAGGGTTACTCTGACTTCGCTGGATCGGGCGTGGTGCATGCCGTTGGTGGCCTCACTGCACTCGCCGTTGCCATGATCATCGGCCCGCGCATCGGCAAGTACAATCGCGATGGATCCAGCAACGCCATCATCGGCCACGATATTTCGGCAGTTCTTATCGGCTGCTTCATTCTTGCCTTCGGTTGGTTTGGCTTCAATCCAGGAAGCACTTTGGGGGCATCGGCTGCAGGATGTCTCCGCATCGGATCGGTGGCAGTGAATACCATGCTGGCTGGCTGCACCGGAACATTCGGCGCAATTCTTTACATGTGGTGGCTGAAGGGCAAACCCGACGCCTCGATGAGCGGCAACGGATTGCTAGCCGGTCTGGTGGCCATTACTGCGCCCAGTGGATTCGTAAATCCAACGGGCAGTGCGATTATTGGCTTTCTGGCCGGGGTTCTAGTTTGCCTGAGCGTCTCGTTTGTTGAGAACACACTCAAAATCGACGACCCCGTAGGTGCCATCTCTGTTCACGGTGTTTGCGGTCTCTGGGGCGTGCTTTCGGTGGGGCTCTTTGCAGACGGAACCAGCAACTATGGTGGCGCCTGGAATGGGGTGAGTGGCTCAGTCACCGGCTTATTCTACGGCGATCCGGGACAACTCGTTGCGCAATTGATTGGTATCGCAACGTTGATTGGCTTCGTCTTCACCTTCAGTTACGTTCTGAACTGGGTGCTCGACATCACGATTGGACATCGCGTCTCAATCGAGTCGGAAGTTGCCGGCCTCGATCTGCCTGAGATGGGCCAGCTTGGTTATCCGGAGTTCATCTTCAAAGCAGAACCGGATGTGCTGGTCGCAGCGGAAAAAGTGGCGGTTGCCTAGCAGTAGCCAGTACTCCGCGGATCCGGTGAGATCTCCTCACTCGTTCTCGCCGGATCCGGCGTCGAATGGCTATGCCAAGGACCTTCTCCTGAGCAGCAAGGATCATCTGCCAAGCCTTGCTGCCCTTTTTAAGTTGTTACCTGGAGCCTAAAGATGAAGAACCTTCTTCTCAGCACGAACGTCGAAAACGAGGTAGCAATCCCCACTCCTACCCCGGCTTCAGTAGCCTTGCCGTCAATTTTACGCAGCGACACGTCGCAATTACTCACCCGCATGTTCCGCGACCCGCGCGTTCTAGAGCCTCATGAACGCACTAATTTAATAGCACAACTCCGAGTCGCCGTTGAACTCGAGCCCAGCATTCCGGAAATCCGTGTTCTTCTGGGTATGGCACTGTGCGTTGATCTGCAAGCTCAGGAAGCTCTGGAGCAGTTGCGCGAATCCGCACGTCAGGCGCCTGACTCATTCATTGTCAGGCTCAAGTTTGGAGAATTGCTGATGCGCCTGCGCATTTGCGATCGAGCCGCAGAGGAAACTGCGGTGGCGGCGAAGCTCGCATCGAACCCAGTTCAGTCGGAGTTGGCGCGCAGACAGGCCGCAACCATTCGCACCATGCTGCGTGAAGGCATCGAGCGCGGCGGTTACCGCAGTTTGCTTCACCGTATCCTTCCGTTTCGTCGGCGCAATTCCAGGGCACAGGGAATTGCGCCAGCGCTGGTCGTATCCAAGTAGGAGACCCAGGTAAAAGAATGCCCGCGACTCTGCAATTTGCACTGCTAATTGCCATACTGCTCCCAGCTGGGAAGATTGTTGCGTCCATCAGCACGCGCTTTGGCATCCCGGCAATTCTCGGCGAGTTGATGGTGGGCGTCGTGGCCGGTCCGGGCTGCTTTGACATCCTGCACAAACACCTCTTCAGCGGTAACGTAGCGCCGGATGCCTTCCTGCTTATGGCCCAGATAGGCGGTCTCGTGCTGATGTTTATTGCCGGTCTGGAAACAGATATCAACCGCATGCGTGAGGCAAGTGCAACTGCATTTCTTGTGGCCTTTTCCGGTGTGGTATGGCCGTTCTTCCTAGGCGCTGGGGCAGCGCATCTTTGCGGCCTGCCTTGGAGCACTTCATGGTTCCTCGGCGGCGCACTCACCGCTACCAGTGTCTCCATTTCTGCGCGCACCCTAATGGATGCGGGCAAGATGACAAGCCCTGAAGCAGCGGTCATCCTCGGAGCCGCAGTAATCGACGATGTGATAGGCCTCTTCGTGCTCGCGTTTCTTGCCGCATCCTGCAGCGCAGAACAAAGCACCTTTGGCGTCGCCCCCATGCTCTCCGAGTGGATGCGCTCGCACCTTCAGTTTGCCGCACAGCACCCGCTGTTCGTACAAATGATGCTGATTGCACTTTGCGTCGCTGTTTTCTTCTTCGTTGCCTATGGCTCTGCGCAGAGATGGGCCGACCCGCTCATACGTCTGGTTCGCAAAATGGACGTAAACGAAGCCGTACCAAGTTGCGTGCTCGCCCTCGTGATGCTTTACGCTGTCGGTGCGGAGTGGCTTGGGTCGGTGGCTGGTATCACAGGCGCCTACCTGCTTGGCTTTGTTTTTGCCAGTGCAAAGCTGAAAACCCTCATCGAGCACAGCTTTGCCGCAATCGGGCATGGACTGCTCATCCCGCTGTTTTTCATTTCCATCGGCCTGTCGAGCAATTTCCGCGCCCTGGGCGGTCACTGGCTGCTGTTAACACTGATCTTTATTGTTGCCGTCATCAGCAAAGCTGTAGGCTGCGGCCTGGCTGCTCTGGGAATGGGAATGGGGCCTGTACGCAGTCTCCGCATTGGCTGCGGTATGATTTCACGCGGCGAAGTAGGTCTCATCGTGACAGCCATGGGAGCCAGCACAGGGATCTTCAAAGCACCCGAGGTCGCTGTTATGGTAGCCGTGGTACTTCTCACCACGTTGTTCACTCCACTGATCATGCGCTGGGCATTTTCAATCCCTTGCACAAAAGATACCCAGGAAGCTACTCATGAGGTTAACGAGGAAGAGCCAGAGCAAGTTGAATCAGCCGAATATAATCGCTCGGAGGGGGATGCAAGCCGAGTTTTGATGGCAATAGCCAAAGAGTACGGCAAGTTGGAAGTTGGATAGAGTCAATTGGTTCCTCGCCCGCAGTGCCCGAACAAATCACTCACACAATTCTAGAATTCCTCTGAAAAGCAGCGAATTACTGGATCGGCCAACAAAGTTAGGCTTTTAGAGGCTAATAATCGCTGGTTTGGGCTTCATTGTCCTACTGGTTTTGCCATCGGCGGTCGCATGTGCACTCCGGCATACACACTACGCCCCTTGAGCTGCCGCCTGCCCATTGCTCGTCGCCAGTCTCTGGCGATACTGATAGATATAGATTGAGATAATAGAAGTGCATAGCCATTCGTAGTTCTTCCTCAACCCGCGTCTGCACAGCTTGTGATCTCAAGCCCTATCGGCTTGCGACCAGTTTCGCCTTTGGAGTAGTACGGCGCAACTTAGGCCAGCTACTCGGCCCATGGCTTGACCGCATCCATCTCTTCAAGAAACAGCTACACCGCACCTTCTTTGAGTTGCATTGAAACTCTGCTTGCTGGGCCAAGGTAAGCTGCCGCATTCCTGCTCAATCTTCTCGCTCTACTCTACCCGCACAAGTTGTGGATCAGGAAGATTTTCAGAGGCTTCTTAGTCTCAATAATATGAACAGCCGAAGTATATGTGTTTTGAATTATTTCTCTTTCTCGTCTGATGATCCTCGTTCGGCCAACATCTCTAGGTACTTTGCGACCGCCATCTCCAGGTTGAAGTGCATTCCGTCGCGCCCCAGCATTTTCCCCAGCGTTGAGTGCTCAACCATGGTCCGCACTGTTGGCGTGAGGCCCGCAAGCCACAGCGGGACGCCGTGCTCACGATACCTCTTCTCGCCATCAGTCAACATCTTCAGAGCCGTGTACTCAAGGTCGAAGACACCGCTGAGATCGAGTACAACGACCCTTGGCTGGGCCTCCTGAATAAAACCGTTCACTTTCTGCCCGATATTCGCTGCGTTGGCGAAGAAGATACGCCCTTCCGGCTTCACCAGTAACAAACCGGGAAATGTCTCGTCCTCGGGATGATCCGTGGAGCGCGGTCTGAACACGTTTGTGCCCGGCTTCCGTCCGAGAACATAGACCGGAGGGTTAGTCACCTGGAATGCAAGCGCAATAAGAGACACAACGATCGCCACCATGATTCCTTTGAGCGTGCCAAGCAGCACAACGCCGGCGAATGCGATCAGGGCCCACGTGAACTCCGTTCGTCGTACGCGCAAAATTTCCTTGAACTCCGATGGGTGTATCAGTCCTATCGAATAGATGATCACGATGGCTGCAAGGGTAGCCTGCGGCATCATGCCAATCAACGGCGCAAGAAGGAGCATGGTGATCAGTGTCATGCCGGCGGTTACCACTTCAGCAAGCTGTGTGCGCGCGCCTGCGAGCCGGTTCACTGCTGTCTGTGACGTTCCGCCGCCGCACGGCATCGCGCCGAAGAATGCGCCCACGCCGCTTGCCAGTCCCGTTGCCAACAACTCCCGGTTCGCCTGCGGCGCAGGCTCATCCTTTCCGGTGAACGCGCGGCCGGCGGCGATCGTCTCTGTAAAACTCATCAGGGCTATGCCCAGCGCGCCCGGCCAGAGCTGAGAAATGAAGGACCAGTCCGGAATGGTCAAAGAGGGCAGTCCCTTGGGAATGTTGCCGACAAGCTGAACACCATGCGCCTGCAGGCTCAGAAAATACGCAGCAAGGATGCCTCCGGCCACTGCGATGAGCGGAGCCGGCGCCTTCGGAGCAAGGCGTTCAGCCAGAATCAGCACTGCGATGATGGAAATCCCGAGCGTGAGCGTCTCCAGTTGGGTGTGCGGGACATTCCGGACGATGGCGATCAGACTCTGCACAAAGGTTCCCCTCGGAAAATGAATGCCAAGAATTTTCGGAATCTGATCGACAACAATAACGACTCCGATGCCGGCCTTGAAGCCGATCAGCACCGGTTCAGAGATGAAATTCGCAATGAAGCCGAGTCGCAATATCGCGGCCACGACGAGCATTGCCCCAACCAAAGCCGTCAGGGCGGCAGAGGCAATCAGCAGTGATTTGGGGTCTCCGCTGGGCACCACCTCGCCAAGTTGGGTTGCAGCCAGGATCGCCAGCGTCGTTGTTGTGCTCACACTCAGGGCGCGAGAGGTCCCGAGCAGGGCATAGATCACAAGTGGCAGGAAGGCCGTATACAGTCCGACCTGCACAGGCAGACCGGCAATCGTGGCGTAGGCCATGGCCTTTGGAATGACCACCGCTGCCGTGGTCAATCCGGCAAGCAAGTCTGGCCGAAGCCACTCTCTCCTGTAACCGACAAGCCAGTCCGGCAGGACGAGATAATTGCGAGACAGACCTTCCGTCGACATGGTCACTGCTCCATGCAGCCGCATTGGCATCGCATTTGGCTCGAGCGGCCTGCTGCCGTTTGCACCGTGGCCTCGGACGGCCTCGTCATTCGCATGTGCCGCTGCTCTCCTCATTACGCCACGCGAGCGCGCACGCCTACCCAGCCCCTGCTCGGTTTACTCCATCCGACTGAAGAAGCATAGTTTCCGGTTCCTCCTGGAACCACTGGCAAAACTTGTAGAAGCCAGAGCTAACGAAAGTTAAATTTGCGGAAGCAGAGATTTTGGATAGGCACTGGTACACGGGTCTTCTTCTACCGCACATAGCGAAGCTCTCCTAGTCTCTCGGAGCTGTAGCTGCCAGCTATGCGCGCTGCTCGCACCCCTGTTTTTACGCGTTATTTTGTCTGTTTTCCCCTGTTAACGGAGCGTGCTCCCGCGCCATCATTGCCATATATAGTCCTGACCCTAGGATCAGCACCCCGCCAACCAGCACATGCCACCCAGGAATATTTCGCCACACTAGATAGCTCACCACCGCGCCCGTTACCAGCTGTGTGTAGTGGTACTGGGACACAGTAGCTGCAGAGGTATGCTTCACCGCCACGTAAAAGCACAGCGTTCCCAACGCGCAAAATAGCCCCATCGCTGCCAGACCAACCGCAAGCCGGACCGTTACCGGTTCGCTGTGCCACACTCCCATCCACACACCCCCAGCTACAGCGGTCACCACACCCGAAAAGAATGCCAGGCTTTCGGGCCGTTCCGTTTGAGTCAGTACCCGTGACCACACCATATTGGTCGAGAAGCACGCGACACACACACCGCATGCGCCTACACCCACCCAATCCCACTCCCGCCCGAACCCATTTCCAGTCGCGCCTGTCGTAGCGCTAATCGCATCCCACGGATGAACTGCCAACACCACGCCTGCAAATCCCGCCGCAAGTGACACCACCTTGCGCAACCCAAGGCCTTCGCGCAAAACAACCGCCGACAACAGTGCGATCACCATCGGCGCCGTGAACACCAGAATGTAAAAGAGCGTCAGTGTCAGATGCCTGAGTGCCACCACCACGCACACATTGTTGCCCATGTCCAGGCACGCACGCAGTAGTTGCAGTTTCAGCCGGTGAGGTCGCAGACGCCCCGCTTCACCCCGCGCCAAGCCATACGCCCCTATACAAGCGGCCATAAACAAGCCCAGAAACGCCACCATCTCATAGGCCGGTAGCCCCGACTGCCCTACAAGCTTGATCGAGCTATCCGCCAGCACCCAAAAGGTAAATCCTGCCAGTGCAAACCCGATTGCTCCCTGCTCCGACACATTTGTTGCCCGATTCGCCATCCTCCTTCCACCCTAAATGACGCTCACATGTGAACGTAACTGCTCACTATGTCGGTCAGCCGGCGAAGTGGACTCGCAAGGTGGCGTCTGCCCTGCCAAATGGCGCTCAATCGAAGAGCACCTGGACTTCCTTCTTGTCGTCACTTCACTCAGACTGGTTCTGCCGCTACTTGCTGTGCTTTAACATCCTGCATGGGCGGTCGGCCAAAGAAGCGGCGGTATTCGCGGCTGAACTGACTGGCGCTTTCATAGCCCACTTCAAATGCAGCACTGGCCGCATCCAGCCCATCGTTCATCATGCGAAGTCGCGCGTGATGGAGCCGGAGCCGCTTTTGGTATTGAAGAGGGCTCATCTGCGTGAGCGTCTTGAAACGAAGATGGAAAGTGGAGACACTCATCTGCGCAAGACTTGCCAATTCCTCCACATGCAGCGGCTTCGCATAGTTGGCCTTAAGCCAGGCCACGGCCTTCGCCGTGCGGTTGCTTTGCTCACCCAGGGTCGCGATAGCACGCAGGTGCTTGCCCAACGGGCTATGCAGCGTACGGTAGATGACTTCGCGCCCCACAAGCCCGGCGAGAAAAGGTATGTCGCGCGGCGTGTCAAGCAGATCCAGCAGCCGCATGCATGCGGTGATAAGTTCCGGCGTAGCCTTGCCAATCGCCATGCCGCGCGTCCCGGCGCAGGCTTCCGTCGGGAGGAATTCCTGCTGGCTGAGGACCTCGCGTACCAGCGCCATATCGAGCTTCAATATCATCGCGAGAATCGGCCGCTGGGCACTGGCCTTAGTCACCTGGCTGAAGACAGGCATGTCCACGCTGGTCAACTGGCACGTACCCTCGTCGCAAATGTAAGTGGAGTCACCGACCTGAACTCTTTTCTGACCCTGCGCATAGAGGATGAGCGACGGCTCATACGCTGCTGAGGTGCAACTGGTCAGGGCTGTCCCCCGGAAGAGTTTTAGGCTCGTAATTTCTGTCATCGGGTCGCTTTCGACGTGTGCGTGGGCGGCGATCCTGCTTGCGAAGAGTTGTAGGAGCTTGCGTTCTTTCTGCTGTTCAGCACTACTTCCAGCAGAAATCGACTCGATGATAGATGTAGATGCCAATGCCTTACCTCAATCTCTCCAGTTGAGGGTACCTTATAAACAATACTGTCCGGAATACTGCCCGGACAAAAATGTAGTGCATTGAGAGAAATAGGCAAGAGAATCGCAGGATTAGGATACCGGAGTGAACCATCATCCGCGTAGCATGAAGTTGCTGCTCTTCAGGTCACCTCCTTAAGGCGCGTGATGCCAGGCCACGCAAGAGTAATGAGGCAAGGGCTTCAGAGGGAATCTGCCATCCTGCTTATCTCTCTTGTTTTCTTTTTGTTTCATGAGAAATGGCGCCCGCAGAGAAGCCTGCAACATGGAATAGAACTCGACTGTTGGAGCCTGCAACCTCAAAATTGACGAACTGTGTATGGAGGGTGATGAAGTGGCGACAACGCACTACCCCGATTACGTCATCCATGTAAACTCCGGGGATTCCTAAGTTCTTTTTAGGCAACGAGGTTGCCAACCTCCACTGCGATGTACTCGTCGTTCCTCCGATCATCGCAATGAATTCATGGTGAACGGTGCAAATGCACCAGGGAGAAACAAAATGCAGATGCGCAAATTGGGTAAAAGTGGATTGGAAGTCTCGGCTCTCGGGCTGGGATGCATGGGCCTGAGCTTCGGGTATGGCCCGGCAACAGAAAAGACGCAGGCCATTGCGCTGATTCGCGCAGCCTACGAACGTGGAGTTACGTTCTTTGATACCGCAGAAGCCTACGGCCCCTACCTAAATGAAGAAGTTGTCGGCGAAGCACTGGAGCCGTTCCGCAAGGAAGTAGTCATCGCAACCAAGTTCGGCTTCAAGGACGGAACTCCAACCAAGGGGTTGGACAGCCGGCCGGAGCGCATCCGCGAACACACAGAAGCAGCGCTGAAGCGACTGCGGACCGACACGATAGACCTCCTCTATCAGCATCGCGTGGATCCGAATGTACCGCTTGAAGAGGTTGCCGGCACCGTGAAGGATCTGATCTCCGAGGGCAAGGTAAAGCACTTCGGGATGTCGGAGGCGGGCGTCGAAAGCATTCGTCGCGCGCATGCGGTGCAACCCGTGGCCGCACTGCAAAGCGAGTATTCCCTGTGGTGGCGCGAGCCGGAGAAAGAGATCCTGCCGACGCTTGAGGAACTCGGCATCGGCTTTGTCCCCTTCAGCCCTCTCGGCAAGGGTTTTCTCACCGGAGCAATCAACGCAACCACCACCTTCGACAAAACGGACTTCCGCAACGTGGTTCCGCGCTTCACGGAAGAAAACCGCAAGGCCAACCAAGAGCTTGTGGACGTTCTCTCTGGCATCGCGAGGGCGAAAGGCGCAACCAATGCCCAGATCGCTCTGGCCTGGCTGCTCGCCCAGAAGCCGTGGATCGTGCCAATTCCCGGCACCACAAAGCTGCACAGGCTCGAAGAGAATCTCGGCGCGGCTTCCCTGCAGTTGAGTCCTGCAGAGCTTGCCGAAATCGAAAAGGCTCTCGCCGCGATTGAAGTTCAAGGTGCGCGGTATCCTGCGCAGCTGCAGAATATGGTGGGGCGCTGACCTGGGAGACGAACGTAATGGATCAGAGCAGGCGAGCTCTCGGCAATCACGACGAGTTGTTTCGGAGTATCTGCTCCAAACTGGTAGCCACTTACCCGGATCTCATCGAGATCCTGGATAACTTAGCCTTCGACGAGATGCTGTCATCAGGCGCTCAGGCCCTGTGCGCTTGATGGCACAATGACTTCGGCCAATAGCTGTAAAATCCAAGCACAGAAACGTTTGTACACGGTCCAAAGAAAGGCTGTCTCAACCCGGGCTGCTGCATGTAAAGTAGTGACACTCCGCAAAGTAGTCTGATCTCGGGATGAAGTCTTGGAGGGAATGAATATGTCCACACTTATCGTGAATGGGGTCCGGCAGGAAGTGGACGTTGCGGGTGACACACCGCTGCTCTACGTTCTACGTAACGATCTTGAGCTCACAGGGCCGCAGTTTGGTTGTGGGCTTGCCCAATGCGGCGCCTGCTCCGTGCTTGTCGCAGGCAAGGAAGTGCGCTCCTGCGTCACAACCGTGGCAGACGTGGCAGGCCAGGAAATTACGACGCTCGAGGGCCTTCCCGCCCGGTGGGCAAAGCAGAAGGGTATTACGGCAGAAGATGAGAAACACGCACTCCACCCTGTCCAGCAAGCCTGGATCGAGGAACAGACTCCTCAGTGTGGTTTCTGCCAGAACGGAATGATGATCAAGGCGACAGAACTCCTGGAAAGTAATCCGCATCCGACAGTGGAGCAGATCAAAGCGGCTTATACCACGTCAGGAGTGTCACCGAATCTGTGCCGCTGCGGCACCTATACCGCGATCATCGAAGCTGTGCAGCGTGCAGCCGCAATTATGGCGCAGGGGAGGTAAGCAATGGCGACCAAGAGCAGCAAGTCCATCGATGTATTTGGGGCGACACTTACTCGCCGCCAGTTTGTGAAGACCGGGGGCGTGCTCGCTGTGGGCTTCAGCATTGTTGGCGCGTCGCCTCTCAGGGGCGAAACACCGAAAGCAGTAGTTGCGAAAAATTCACTTGACCCATCCATCGCCAGTTCCTGGCTCGAGATTCATCCCGATAACACAGTAACGATCCGCACCGGCAAAAATGACTTTGGCCAAGGATCGGTCTACACTGCGTACCGGCAGATTGTGGCCGAAGAGCTGTCGATGCCATTCGAGGCCATTACTACGGTTGTCACCGGATCGACCGACCAGACTCCCGACGGAGGCGGCTCATTCGGCTTCCTGAACGACGGCACGCCGAATCTTCGCAAGGTGGCTGCGTACACATATCAGGCACTGCTTGATATTGCGTCGAAGAAGATGGGTGTGGATAGAAGCAAGCTGACGGTGAAGGACGGCGTAGTCTCCGGCGGTGGCAAGACCATCTCCTACGGCGACCTGATCAAAGGGCAACAGTTCAGCCTCACCATTCCCGTTAGGGGAGAACTGACGAGTATCGTCGGGCTAAGCGTCGAAGGCAATCCTCCAATGAAACCCGTGAGCGAATACACGGTTATTGGCAAGTCTTATCCAAGCTCCGCAATTCAAGAGAAAGTAACTGCTAAGGTGCTTTGGGCAACAGACGTGCGCCTGCCGGGCATGCTGCACGGACGAGTGGTACATCCGAAGACACTGGGTTCGACGCTGGTGTCAGTCGGAAAACTCGACAAGACGAAGTATCCACATACGCAAGTCATCGTAAAGGGTAATCTTGTGGGCGTGGTAGCGCCGACGGAGTGGGAAGCGATCCAGGCCGCACAGCAGGTTGCAGAAAGCACAAAGTGGACGGACTGGAAGGGACTGCCGGGCAGCGCAAAGCTATATGACCATCTAAGGAACGAATCTGACTGGGATTCAACGCCGGTTATGAAGAGCCGCGCGACCAAGGGCGATGCCGCTGCGGTGCTAGCGTCGGCCAGCAAGAAGTTCACCGCTACATATCAGATATCGTACATGAAACACGCGCCGATTGGCCCAACGATGGCCGTGGGCGATGTGAAGCCGGACGGCATGGTGCACGTCCACACGCATAACCAGAATCCACAGGAACTGCGCGGCGAGATTGCAAAGATGCTCGGCACGACGATCGACAAGGTGATCGTACATATCTATGCGGGACCCGGACACTACGGAAGGTCGAACGGTGGAAACGCGGGAGCGGAAGACGAGGCTGTAATTCTTTCGCAGGCCGTGGGCAAGCCGGTGCGCGTGCAGTGGATGCGCGCAGATGACATGCAGTGGTCGACGCAATCGCCTGCGGCCTTCTCCGATGTGGAACTCGCGGTGGATGATCAGGGCATGCTTGCCGCTTACCAGATCGACCACTATATGCCACCCATGCAGGACGACAGACCTGTTGGTGCGGTGCTGGCGGGGCTGCCGACAATGCCTGCCCCGGATGTCCACGGTGACTTCGTCACTTCAACGGTGAATAATATCTCGGATGACTGGATTTATGCACGGGTTCCCAATGTGATTGAGCGCGGGCATGGCACATTCCAGGTGGGCCAGAAAGTATCGCCCATTGCAGTAGGACTTCGTGATCACAGCATGCGCACACCGGCGCAGTTCCAGCAGAACTTTCCGCGTGAGTTAGCTATTAATGAAGCGGCTGTACTTGCCGGTGTGGATGCAATTCAATTCCGCATCAACAACCTAAAGGAAGAGCGCGCCATCGGTGTGCTGAAGAAGGTGCGCGATGCATCGGGCTGGGATACGCGCCCGTCGCCGAGTCCGCATGCTGCGGCCGAGGGAACAGAAGCCGTGCGCGGACGCGGTGTTTCGCTCATGCTTCGCGATGGAACCTATTGGGCGTGCGCCTGCCATATAGCCGTAACTCCCGCCACAGGCGCGATTAAGGTGGAAAAGTGTACGCTTGCGGTCGATCCGGGCGTCGTCATCAACCCCACACAGTTGAAACGGCAGGTGGAAGGTGGCGCGATGATGGGAATAAGCATTGCGCTGCTCGAAGAGGTGATGACGGACGAAAGCGGAGTCATGCAGGACGACTGGAATAGCTACCCAGTCCTGACGATGGCGGACATCCCGGAAATCAAAGTTGAATTGATCAACAATCCTAGGGTTGGCAGTTACGGCGGCGGTTCAGAGGCTGCCAATGCCCTGGCCGCGCCGGCGATAGCGGCAGCACTCCACGATGCAACTGGGAAGATCCTTCGCCGTTTACCACTAAAGTCGGCTTATGTACATGAGGCTCTAACAGCACATTGAAGCGGGAGTGGCCATCTCCTCTGCTTGGGCACAGCACACCAGAGGAAATCGACAGCAACTCGTGCTGCTTATTCATGCGCGCATACACTTGGCCAATGTCGCAAGAAAGCCGCTGCAGATCATCTCTGAGCGGTTGCGGCAGCGTATATGCAGGAATTCGCCTTAAAGCATTAGTTCAAGGGATCAACTCTGCGCGCTGATGGTCTAGCCTGAGAAATCAGGAAGAATCGATGGATGCCTTCAGTGCACACTCTGGCTCATGTATACAGAAATTGCAGATGATGATCCTAGAAAACCGGTCTCTCCGCGTCGTTGTGCTTCCGGAGGCCGGTGGCAAGATCTGGCAGATCACGTACAAACCTCTGCAGGCTGACTTGCTGTGGCAAAGCCCTGCGGTACCGCCTGCAGTGCATTCGCTGCACACCAGCTACGACGACAACTGGAGCGGGGGATGGGATGAGTTGTTTCCCAACGACGAAGCCTGCAGTTTGATGGGTCTCAACCTGCCGGACCACGGCGAGCTGTGGACGGGAAAGTGGCATTCGATGCAGTGCGGGACAAATGCGCTGAAGCTGCAGTTTGTCACTCCGATTACACAATTCATCGCAGAGAAGGAGATCACTCTGCAGGATGAAAGCCATCTGCTCAAGGTTCGATACAAACTGACCAACATGAGCTCTCAGTCTTTGCCATTCCTCTGGAAGCTGCACCCGGCATTCGCCGTAACGGCCGCGCACCGAATCGATTTCCCGCCGATGAAAGTGGTAAGGGAGATCGACTTTCCAGGAACCCTCGAGAATGCCCCGCCTGTCTTCTCCTGGCCGTATGCATCGCTGGGCGATCATCTGCTGGATCTGCGCCAGGTTCCTGATGCTTCGTCGCAAGCATTGCACTTCTTTTATGGCACTGAGTACGCGAATGGCTGGTGCGGTGTGACAGATCGCGAAAAGAAGCTGGCGGCGGCGCTGCGCTTTGATCCCAAGGTGTTTTCGAGTTGCTGGCTGTTTGCAACACACGGGGGGTGGCGCGGACTGAATGTGGCCGTTCTGGAACCGGCAACCGGATATCCGTTCCAAATGCAGAAATTGATCGCCAATGGGCAGGCCCGCACTTTGCCCGCTGGGCAAAGTCTTGAAACCGAGGTCACATTTTCTGTGCAACAGGGACTGCATTCCATCGGAGGCATCAATGCGGACGGAACGATTATTCCCGGCGATGAAGCCTGAACGAATCAGCCTTCGGGTTGCTGCTGCGCTTCCATTGAAAGCAGAATAGCAGCGGCGATTGCTGTGATGGCGCCGAATGTCTGGGCAAGGTTGAGACGCTCGCGTAACAGCAGAACCGCAAGGGCGACGGTCAGCAGCGGATAGAGCGAAACAAGAGAAATGACGATGGAAGCCTTACCTCCGGACTCGAGTGCGCGAAAACTGGTCCATGCGCCAAGGCCGTTCAAAGCCCCGCCGGCAATGGAACAGAGTACGACCAGCCTGCCAAGTCCCCAATGAGGGTGCGCCACAAAAAGCACCGCACCGGATAGCGCGATCATGGCCCAGGAGAACCAGAGGAACGAACGTTCGCTGGAGATGCAATTGGTCGAGAGCTTTTGCGTAACACCCGTAATCCCCCAGAGCACGAGCGCCAGAACTGCAAAGCTTAACCATAGATGCATCGTGCTCCTCCGTTGGGAATGCTCATTTGCTCAAGAGATAGATTGCGACGAAGGCAAGTGCCAGACCGCTCCATTGGAGACGGCCCAGACGCTCTTTCAGAAACACGAGTGCGAGCAGAACTGTGATCATTGGAAAGAGCGCAGTAACTGGAGCTACAACAGAAGCCTTGCCTCCTTTAACCAGAGCCTCGAAGAAGAAGATATTGCCCACTCCGCCGAGAATGCCCGTTAGAAATGCCCAGAAGATACCCTGAGCGCGCACTCTTCGAGGCTCGCTCGAGTGCTGTCTGCGCACCGTCCAGGCAACAAAGATCATGAGCGGAACTAGACCGGTTGTGTAGAGCAGTTGATTGACGTACGCGTCCATGCCGGCCGAGGCCACTTTGGAGACGAGCCCCCATGTGCCCCACAACACGATTGTCAGCAGGGACCAGAAAAGCCAGCGGGGAATTTTTGCAAAACCTCTTTGCCCGATCACGGGATTGCTCACCGCATCCGAGTCCTCGTAGACACCTGTATCCACGCGGTGAGGATATCGGGACTAGCAGGACATTTGCAATGGGAATGCTGCTGGCTGAATCCTGTTTCCCGGTTCATACTTTCGTTCTGACGTTCTCCAATTTCGAAGGGTCGGCAATGAGTTTTATCATCTGCCCATCGGAGTGGAATGGACACCTATGAAGATCACCGGCATCGAGGCGATTCATCTGCGTGCGGAAGACCCATTGATCGAGCTGTTTGATGGCTCCTATGACGATTGCGTGCTGGTGGTGCACACCGACAGCGGATTGACGGGCATTGGAGAAACTGAATCCATGGCACCCGCCGTTCAAGCGATCGTGCGCGGTCCTTCTGCCCACAATCACGCACGCGCGCTTTCAGCAGTGTTGGTGGGTGCCGATCCAAGCGATCCGGCTGAATTGTGGCACCGCATGTATGAGGCTACCGACTACATCGGACGACGCGGATTGGCCATGCACGCGATTGGCGGCATCGACCTTGCGCTTTGGGATCTCCGAGGGAAGATTGAGAATAAGCCGGTGCATGCGCTTCTGGGCGGTGCGCAGCGGGACCGGCTGCCAGCATACGGAACTATTTATCCGATGGCACGCACTCCGGAGGGTGTGCGAGACCAGATTGCCGAAGGACAGGCAAAGAATCTGCGTAACTTCAAGTTTGCAGCAGATCCCTGGTGGCTCGACGATCTTGCTCTGACCGGCAGCCTGCTAACAGCGGCGCGCAAGCAGGCTGGCGATGAAGCACACCTCATTATTGACGCAGCGCTTTCGTATCGCACAGCCGAAGAAGGAGCGCGGCTGATTCCCTACTTCCGGGAAGTGGGCATCTGGTTCCTGGAAGCTCCACTGCCACTCGACGATGTGGATGGACATCTGGAAATGAGCCGGCATGGCTTGCCAATAGGCGTCGGTGATTTGGGACTCACGCATGTGCGCGAATTCGTTGAAATGATGGACCGGGGTGGCGCAAGTATTTGCCAACCAGACATATCGCAGGTAGGAGGCTTTACAGGAATTCTCCAAATTGCAGAGGCCGCCTACAAGCGGGGTAAGCGTGTGATCACACACGGCTACAAGACCAACATCGAGATTGCAGCGAATCTGCACTTTCTTGCGACGCAGCCCAATACAGAACCCCTGGAGTTCTCACTAAGCCACTCGCCTTTGCGCTGGGAAACGACGCGCGAGCATTTTCCTGTGGAGGAAGACGGCTGCGTACGCGTCCCGCAGGCACCGGGACTAGGCGTGACGCTGAATGAGGAGACGATTGCTCGGTACCGCTTTGTGCAGAAGTGACCTGCTCGGAGAGCCATCACTGGAGGCGGCACTCACTCGTCCATTACAAAGTCTCATTTTTCCTTGACGATTGCATGACCGCCTCTGTGCACATACGCGGGAGGATGGACAGAGTGGCTGATGTTGACTGAGGCATCCCCATCGGCCACAATCCCGCAGTCAAATCGCACTTCGGAGAAATCCGCATGGCCATCGTCAGAGACCCTTATCTGGCTTGTCGCAAGATCAGGCCTTTGAGAAGCAAGCCGCAAAGCGCCGACGGTGGATGACGCAATACTGACAGACGCATGATTTCCTATGCTCAGCCAATCTGCATAGACGATTGAATTGCGAACTGCGATTCTAGCGTTCTCTGTTGCGACAAGCTCATCGATCTGCGAATCCTCAATTACAAGATTCGCGTTGTCGCCTGCGTACACATCCCAGGTGTCCACGTTGACGTCGTTCAATGTCAGGCGGAAGGGACAGGTGGAGGAACCTGGCCGGGGGAAGACTGCAGGCCGCTCCGCCGATCCGAGCCGCCCCTTCGGCAAGCGTAAAGTTCCATCACAGCGGGGTGACAGTGCCAGTTGCACACGATCCATGTGGGCAAGGTCGGCTCTCGATCTTCCATGCATGTAGAGAAGGAAGAACTGCAGCCGTGTAGCCGTGAGCTGGGCATGTGCGCCTGATCCAAGTTGCAGTGTCCGCGTGAAAGGTCGATCAGCCGGTATGTTCTCAAAGTTCAACTCGTCGTCATCACCGGTATGGGTGGAGAGGAATACGAGGTCGAGATTTTGCGCTGTGACTTGGCTCTCATGAGAAATTTCCAGTTCAAAGATCTTCAGGTTGTTAAGGCGGGCCTGAACGTGATCGAAATGAAATTCCGAATTGGTCGTCGTAAACCCATCCAACTCAATCTTCCCCTTTAGGAGCCACATCGGATGGGCATCGCCAACCGGTGCCATCGTAGAATTTCGAATGACAACCTGGACCGGACCATCGCATTGCAGTCCGCTCGTTCCGTTTGAGGCGCCTGCCGGATCATAGACAAACAGATGGACGTCTGTAAGCTCCAACGTTGCTCCCGCGGCAAGGCGTATGGGACCGTGCAGATGGAGCGTCAGGTTGCTCAGAGTGACCTTGCCCTGCACCAATAACTCGCCGTCATGGCGAAACTCTCCCGGACCCGAAACAACGGTGCCATCGTGGAGCGAGGGAAGCGGCTTTTGGGTCATGGCCAGAGCACTCACTTCAAGGCAGGCCAATGCGCACACGAAGCGCACGTATGCGAAGAAAATCTTTCGTAGCCGACGGGGGCCTATGGAATTAATGAACACGGAGCACCATCTTCAGGGTGTTGCCCGGAGCTGAGGTCATACGCTCGAATGCCTGTTGGCCGTGCTCGAGCGGCATCTCGATAGTCCACGGAGTGAGATCTATTTCCCCAGCCTTCAGCAGCGCCAAAGAGCGCTCAAAGTCTACGGGGGTATAGGCGAATGACATGAGGACGCGGTGCTCCTTGCGAATGCTGGTGACAAAATCAACTTCACTGCGTTCGCTGCTCATGCCCAAAAGAAGCACGACGCCACCCGGGCGACAGAGGTCAAGGGCAGCTTGACGTGCTGGACCGGTGCCGGATGCATCCAGCACGAAGTCTAGACCGTGCCCCGCAAAGCGGTGGGCCTCAGAGCGACCTTCTTCTGTGGCAGCATTCGCGGTAAGCGTTGCGCCCATTCGGCGCGCGGTATCAAGGCGCACATCGCTTACGTCTTGCACCAGAATGTCGCGCACTCCCAGATGAAGCGCAGTGAGAAGCGCCAACGATCCCATGGTTCCCCCGCCTACAATTCCCATGCGGAAGAAAGGTCTGGGCGAGGCAAGACGGAACAGGTGGACGATGTTTGCCAGCGGTTCGGTCATGACCGCGCTATGGTCAGGAAGATCATCGGGGATTTCATAGACTTGCGATTCAGGCAGGGCAACAGATTCAGCAAAGCAGCCCTGAATGCGGTCCAAGCCCAGAAGACGCCAACTGGAGCAAAGGTTTTGCGCCCCACTCAGGCAGGCTGTACACCGTCCACAACTGATGAGTGGATTAACGACGACGCGTTTTCCATCACGAAGGCGGCCGACGAGTTCGTGACCGAGAACCAAGGGTGGAATGCGGCGGCGGCTATGACCGAGAAAGCCGGACATGTCAGACCCACAGATACCCGCTGCTTCCACAGCGATTTCGACATCTCCGCCGCCAGTTACGGGGCGCTCCACTTCGCGAAGCTCAACCCGGTGCGGTGCGGTGTAGACCAAAGCGCGCATAATTCTCCCAAGACTTTGCATGTCACGTTAAAGCGCCAGACGCGTCAGCTCCGAGAATGCAACCTCGCGCGCATCCCAGCGTTGCGGCTCCTTGGCGTAGGCGCGAGGCGTGCAATGCATGTACTTCTTGAAAACTGATGCAAAGTACGCCGGATTGCAGAAACCGCAGCGATCGGCCACCTCAGCCACCTGGAGGCGTGGATCCAGCAGGAGTCTCTTACTCATCTCCAGCTTTTGCCGGATCAGGTACTCCTCGAGCGTGTGGCCGGCAGTGCGGCTGTAAACGCGGCCAAGGTGGCCGGCCGAGAGCTTCAGTGCCCGTGCGAGGCTATGGACTGTCACTTTTTCCGGGCCATGCAGACGAATCAGTCGCTGCGTTTCGCTCACAATCTTTGCCTCACGACGGCTGAAGAGATGCAGAACACGAAGCCGCAACTCTTCCACAAAGCTGCGAAAGGCCTCAACCATCGCAAAGGACCCGGGAGCCCCCATGATGATCTGCACAGCTTTTTTGCGGGCTGCATCAACAGACTCCGTGTTGACACCAAGACTGATGATTTCACGCGATAGGTGTTCGCAAGCCCAGGTAAGAAGGCCACGCCCTTGCTGGACAGATTGCAAGTCACCACCCGTCGGGGCCGCACCCGTCAGGAACTCGCGGGTGGAAGTCGCGAGCGCCGCCGCATCTGCCTCCTGCAGCGCCTTCAGCAACTTCGCAAGAGCCTGCGTGGGCTCCTGACGACGCTCGGGTAGATCCTCAAACCAATTGACAGTGGATTGCGCCGATGCAAGTGCAGAGGCAGCTTCATGATAGGCACCCAACAACTCTGTCGCCTGCGGGTACTTGCGGCTTACTCCGATTCGAGCGGACGTCAATCCGTTCGAGCGGGCAATCCGGAGCAAAGTCTGGGCCAGTTCATCCAGAAGCTGCTTCTCCTGCTCCAGATCACACGCGTCCTGGCAGGTAAAGATGCACAACTCGCCGGGGGCAATGGGCGTAGCCAACGTGTTCGGCCAGATTCTGCACCGATCTTCAATGAGATGTAGAACCCTGCCTATAATTAGCTGGCTGCCAATCTCTCTGATTGAGTCAGGCGCGCCATCATTGTCCACGGCACGCGCGCTCTGGCGAGCAGAGCTCTGGAGGCGAAGCAGCAGAATCCTGTCAGGGAAGCGATCAAGGCCTACACTGCGCGCCAGCGAGGGAAGGTCGCGCGTCCCCGTACCAACGTGGGATGAGAGCAACCGCTCAGCCAGTTCACGGCGATCGAGGGCAACTTCCTTCTCATGAATTTGGTGAAATTCACTGGTGATCTCAAGGCGCTTCCATGTGTTTGCCAGGTAGCGCGCGAATACCTCCATCATGCGTACCATTTCAGCCAGTTGCGCAGCAGTGACTACGGGAACTCGATAGTAAGCCTCTTCGAGCTGTTCGAAGTCAATGTGCGATTGGCCCACCAGCGCCTCTCGTACACGGGCAAATCCCTCGGGCGTAGGCGGATCAGTCAGCACCTGTCCGCTAAACAATGTGCCCAGATAACGACCCTCACAGATTACGGGAACCGCGATGTCTGTTAGCCCTACGTGACACGGGTAGACGTGGCTACACCCCGTGGCACGACAACGCTCCTTTGCGGGCTTGTCGCTGCGAGAGCACGTCTGCTCCTCGTACGTGCCCAAGCCATGCACCAGGTCACAGAAATGCGTGCTGGGGCTAGGCGAACTCCTCTCGGGGGAGACCGCCCCATGAGCCTGCAACTGGATCAGCGCTTCACCTGTATTGAAACGCCTGCGCTGTGCTGCATCGAACAGCTCGAGATCGTCAGCCCACATCAGCTCTACGTTTCGGATCGGGCTGGAATTATTCACGAGCACAAGAAAGTACTCAAATAACTCGAGGTCTTTTTTGAATTCCTGTTTGAGCGCTTCGCTCAGGGCGTTCTTCTGGCGTTTCATGGCGGTTGGGAAAGACTTGAAATGGTGAAGACATCTTAGGCCATCATTGCCGCCTTCGAACACTGAAAAATCACCACCAATCGTCGTCATATCAACCCCTTTAGAGCTCCACCAACATTCCTGTTTTCAATACAATCCGTTCAGGGATGCGCACGGACTGTCAGACCGCCATCCACAACGAGGCTCGTGCCGGTAATCCAGGGCGCCTGCGGCCCGGCAAGATAAGCCACCGCCATTGCAACATCGCGTGGCAGTCCCCGGCGGCCCAAGGGGTGCAGCTTTTCGGTCTCCTCTGCCAAGGCTGCGGGATCGCTCGCGCTGCGAAGCCATTCTTCCCACATGGGGGTGTCAATGTACCCCGGACATATTGCATTCACCCGGATGTTCCGAGGGGCCAGCTCAAGCGCCAGATTACGCGTTAACGCCAAGAGCCCCGCCTTGGAGCAGGCATAAGGAATTGCATTCGGGAAGGCATGATTAGCATGTATAGAACTGATATTGATAATGGCACCGCCCGATGAAGGAAAAAGTTGAGAAAGAGCCTGCGTCATCAGCAGTGGGGCGCGAAGGTTGACCGCAATCACCTGGTTGAAAATTTCGACGTCAACTTTCTCGAAGGGAAGGTCGATTTCAATTCCCGCATTGTTGACCAGCACATCAATTCGAGATTCTGCCTTGGAAATCTGGCTGGCCAGCTCCTCGATAGCATCAGGATCCGCGAGGTCAGCCACAAACGCCCGCATAGCTGAATGATCCTTGTTGTCCAGCGTTTGCGTAACTCTTGCCAGTCCAGAGGCATTGCGGTCAACCAGCAGCACACGGGCTCCCCGCGCACGGAGTTCACAGGCGATGGCAAGACCTATGCCTTGCGCAGCACCCGTAACAACTGCAACCCGGCCTTTGAATTCATTGTTCATCGGTTTTCCCTCGGCAACCATTCTGGTCAGCGTTTGATCCCTGCGTCAGAGAGGAAAACAAGTTCAGAACTGAGCGGGTGAGAAAGATGAATTTCGAGGCCATGCATCAAGTCCCGGCCAGAGACCGTTCGGTCCGCACTGCTTCCGTCTTGAAAATGGAGCCTGTAATTTCGCATGGGGTCTAGCCCGGCCAGCGCAAACCGATGCTCCGATTCATCAGAAATGCTGCCTCGAAATGCAAATACCACCCCCTGCCGTCGCACTGCGTCCCAGTACTCCATGCCATCCCAATGTATGCCGTCGGGACGCAACGATATGTGGTACAGGCTGGCATCACGAATGAGCGGCCTCACGCTCTGTTTGTAGAGGGCAATGGCACGCTGAGCCGCTTCATGCTGCTCAGCAGTCCATACGGATGTGTCCAGCATCAAAGTGACCCAACCCATCATGCCGCTTCGCAACATATAGAGGAAATTTTCCGGGCGGGGTGTGGGCCACTTCTCCACATAGCTCTCGAGCATCGCCGCTGGAAGGACGTAGCTGGCATCATAGAAAGCGCGACGATTCGACAGCGGGTCATAGGTATCGGTGATGGAGAAATAGTCGCCGTGCGCGGCAGAACCAAAGTCCACCATGCGCCCGCCGTCATTGCAGATTTCAAAGATGAGGCCGGGATGCTTGGCGCGCGTAGATGCATAGATATCGTAATAAGAACGCACAGCGTGATAACTCACGTCAGTGGAGTTCGAAGCCAGCACAAAGTCGGAGATACCCTCGTGCGTAATCTTCATCGAGCTCCGGTTTGGCGGCGCATGCGGATGATCGTCGCGCACGCAACCTTGCGCAACGAGATAGCCGTCGTGCTCGAGCATATCAAGGTGATAGTCGCCGACGATGCGGTTCACCTCATTGCGGAGGTAATCATGGGCGGCTGGCACCCCAAGATCGATAGTCTGCCCTTTGAACTCCTCGGGCTTCCAGTCTGGAGGCACGTCACTGACCATCCAGTTGGCAACCTTGGGATCGTGCACGTTGAGTGCACCCGCATTGGCACCTAACCCAGCCTGCGTCCAGTCAACCCAGATACCAAAACGCAAACCATTCTTGTGCGCCTGATCAGCAATGTATGCAAGACCGTGGGGGAACTTCTTCGGATCGGGGTACCAGTCACCCACGCCACGGAACCAGCCTGCATCGATGTGGAACATCTCCACACCCAGTTCCTTGGATTCAGCAATCATGCGCAGTGCAAGCGGCTCATCCACGGACATGCCACTGCCCCAACTGTTATTCACCACATAGGGGTAATGAAGGTTCTTCCACGTTAGGGGATTTCCCAGCACTGTTCGCACCCACGGGCGAAGTTGATTGCCCGCACCATCAGGGCCACCGCTGAACGCACCCAGAAACACCGTGGGCGATTCAAAACTGCCGCCGGGAACAAGGCGCGTGCGAAACGGGCCGGGATCTGGATTCAAACCAAGCACCGATTGCAGATCATCACCGGCGCGCTCTAGAGAGATACGAGTCCTACCGCTAAATTCTATGCCCGCATACCAACCCACCTGAGGCTGGTCTGCATCGAAGACAAACTCCGCAGGAATGATCTCCCGAGGCTCGCCTTCGTGAGTGTGCGCATAAGTGGAGGAGAAACCAGTCCAGCGGTATCCATCCGCTATATCTTCAAGATGTATGCCTTGCGGAGAAGGCGCGCCATCTCCCTTCTCAACAAAAAAGTTGCGCATCTGGGTTGAGGCTGAAACCGCGAAGCCCAGGCGCATCGAGTCAATCATGGGCAGCCATACTTCGCGTTCTCCCAGATTCTCTACGGTGATACTGTGTTCAACGGGGCCGAATCCAGCACGCACTTGCCATTTCCACGACAAACGCAAATGTGGATTCTGCGACTCGTAGACAATCACGATTTGGCGCCCATTAAGAGTGTCCAGAGCCTTCCTATGCTCCCACTGAAGCGGTAATTGAGTGCCATCCATGACTACAAACTCAGGGAGCAGCTCATCAGCATGATTTTGAAGGGAGAGCCCGGAAGGAGCATTGATCGAGGCCAGTCGCGGCTGTGCTGCTGAAGAATCAACAGCAATGCGGATGTCGGAGGTGGAGATAGACAAAGCTCCCGAAGCCTCCGGCGTAGCCGATGCGCAATATCGGCCTGAAAGACCTGCTACTAAGAATACAGGCACGATGAAAGGCGCGGTGGTGAATCGAATCATGCGCAACATTTTCTTGGCCATTCACGCTGGAAGATACGCATCAGTTGGAGAAGGCAATTCGAAACAACCCAAAGGAGTCCATGAGTGTCGCAGGGGCGGCTGAATCCAATCCGCCCCTACGATCTTAGATCTAGAAGAAGAAGCGTACGCCGACCTGCATGACACGCTGGCCGGTTTTCCCATTAATGCCACCGAAAACCGGAGAATCCGGGTCTGCGATGATATTTCCGAAATTGGGATGGTTGAAGATGTTCAACGCCTCAAGCCTCGTCTCAATGTAGCGGGCTTTGTTTTCACTCAGGTAGAACTGCTTCAGGATACTCGCGTCGGTCGAGAACATGCCGGGATTCCGCAGGTTGGCGAAGAACACCGGCGAGTTGGCAAGCGAGAAGTCCGGAGTGCGCAGGAATGCCTGCGGGTTCAGGATACCGCTTCCGCCACTCTGATTAACCCAAGCACCATTCATTACAAGCGCATTCTCGTAGCTGGATCCAGATTTGCGGAAGCTTTGATTCGCAAAGGACCAGCGCAGCGCTGCCCCCGGAACCTGATTCCCGCCGTCAACGGTCGGAACCTGGACCGGAGTTCCATGTGGACTCCAAATGGAGATTCCCGCGATTGCCCAGCCCCCAGCTACAGCATCAAGCACTTTCTGCCCCACCCCCTGCGGCGCAGAGAGAAACATCCTGCCGCGACCGACGGGAAGATCGTACGAGTAGTTAAGCTTGAGGGTTTGTGGCAGCTCGTACGTTGCAACAGAGTAGGCTTCCATCAAATTATGAGGATTCTGAAGTGCGCCGGCAGCGCTTCCAAAGACGTGAATATCTGTGCTCGAAGTGTTAGTAAGAGTCTTCCTGATCGAATACGCGGCAAGCAGTTCGAGTCCGTGGAATGCGCGCGCCTGAATCTGGAAGTTGGCAAAATTTGAGAATGACTTTCCCCAGGTCGCCTGGCCTGGCGTTGTCGAATTCGTGCCCGCATACTGCGGCGAGAGACCCAACAACTGCGCAAGCGAGACTGTGGGTTCAAGCGAGAAGTTCAACGATTGCCCATAGAACGGGTTTGGCACCTGGTCATACAGGTGTGTTCCGAGTGAGTAGTACTGCAGCGGAACATTGTTGAGGCTCCAACCCCAGACATTCGTAATCAGATGGACGCCCTTGACACCTAGATAGTCTGCCGAAACGGCCCAGTTGTCCGAAAGCTGGCGCTGGACACTGAAACCCCACATGTAGTTTGTGGGTGTATCAAAGTGCCCCATCGTCGTTCCAGTCTGATCGAAGTTGCCTGCCGCACCATAACTGGCGTACCAATAGTCGTTATTGTTTGTGATTGGCGGCACCCATCCCAAATTGCCACCACCAGGCAGTGCAGGAAAGGCAGGCAGGCCGTGGTCGCCACCGAATTCGCTGATCCAGTGCTGGCCATCTACCGTGGAAACTTGGTTAAACGTGTTTGAGTTGTAGTAGAAACTCAACCAATCAGTCGCTAGTCCATTCAGCCCCTGATCGACAGTGCCTGCACTGAGGTGCACCACCGTTTTGCTATCAATTGCCCAGTTGATACCGAGCCGTGGCTGCAGATTCACCATGTTCGTTGTGTATAGGTTCTTCTGCGGATACTCGGGAGTTCCAATCAAAGCAACGCGACCCGTCGCACCCTGACTAAGCCATGCGGGAGTTGGGAGAGTACCAAGGCCCGGCACAGCTGCCGTTACCTGACCCCAGCTCCAATTGCCATTTGGACTCAAGACGTTCTTCGCATTCATGTCGTAGACCAGGCTGCCGGGAACATGCCGCCCTTGGCGCGCGCCATCGTGATCCCACCGCAGACCGATCTGCACGGTAAGCTTGCTGTTCACTTTCCAGTCGTCCATGACATACGCGGCCTGGTTCCAGCCGTAGGGCGTAATATCCCAGTTGCCCCAGTTGAAATAGTTCGATGAACCCATCATCAACTCAGCAAGTTGGCTGCCTGTCAGGCCGTCATTTTGGTTCCAATATTGGTTGGAACCGCCACCGGGATTGACCCATGCGACTCCGGTCTTATCACCACCCTGTTCAGTGAAGCGGTTGAAGTACTGCTCATAGCCTATCTTCACCGCGTGCCGTCCAATCAAACGCTGGACTGAAACCGTGCCATTCAATTGCTGCGTAATGAAGGTGTCGTACTCAGCACCCCCGACGTGCGTGTAGCTGCCTGCCGCACTCCCCATGTTGATTACCGGAGGAATCTCGTTGGTCGTCTTCTCGTTATTCGACTCAATCATGGGATCAAACGGCCATTGGGAAGTATTGATGTTGGGGTCGGGAGCGGACCCATTCCCAGATACTCCATTGCTATACAGGTTCGTTACCCCGAATCCCAGACGCGCGTTCACAACGGTCTTTGCGTTGGGAGCCAGCGTGTACAGGAGTCCGCCGTTCCAATCGGCGTCGGTCGTTACTGACTCAGCCGCATGCAGAAATGGCGCAGGGATGTTGTCGGTGAGCATCGAGCGGCTGAAGCTCGCAGACAGATGCTGATTGTTGCCGTAGGCTTCGTCAATGCGCAGAAAGTACTTGTCCGTTGGACGGGTGATATTGACGTGGTCGTAGCGATTATTCAGGAAGTCGCTGTTTGCGGCGGGCTGATGATTCGGCGACGGCCAGAGGGCAAGGTAATGCGAAAAGAGCCTGCTCTGTCCGGACACGCCAGATCCGTAGGTCGCAGGAATCTTGTTGCCCGGGAACTGAGGACGGACCCAGCAATTGCCTTGCGTGCTGTACTGCTCGGCCAGCGGCCCGGTGCAATCCGCAGGATTTGAGTCGTAGGTCCCATAGAATGGATCATAAATATTCGCGTACACCGGAGCACCGTTGTTGTAATTAATGACTGTCTGGGAGAAGTCACCCTGCTGGTTCAGGAGGGTGGGAATGCTGCTGACAACCTCCTGGCCCTGGGAAAAGCGCTCGCCTTCCCATGCCGCATAAAAGAAGGTGTGGCTCTTGCCGTTGTACAGGTGCGGGATGCGCACCGGACCACCCACTGCAGCGCCATAGTTCTTTTGGTCAAAGGCTTGCCGAGGGTTGCCCAGCGAGTTGTCTGTCCAGTCGTTGCTGTTCATGACCTCATTGCGGAAGTAGAAGAAAGCGCGTCCATGGTACTGGTCAGTGCCGCTCTGCGTCTGCATCGAGATGACGCCTCCCGCATATCGACCCTTGTCAGCCGTCAGCACCCCACTCTCAACGCGGAATTCGCCAATAGAATCAGGGGTCGGGATGGATCGATTCGTGGCATTAAACTCCGCCTCCTGCACCGGATTCCCATCGACGCTGATGTTAGTCCCATTGACCTGCCCTCCGGCTACCGAGTAGCTGTTGCCA
This sequence comes from Acidobacteriota bacterium, assembly GCA_021818105.1. Lineage (GTDB taxonomy): Bacteria > Acidobacteriota > Terriglobia > Terriglobales > Acidobacteriaceae > Telmatobacter. Next base: position 30,620 of record JAKAFB010000012.1, on the reverse strand, counting down.
GTGTTGGCAATCAAATATGCGGCATTACCAAGCGTCCCAATCTGGTCAACTAGCGGACCACTGCCCTGGATTGCCGGTGCAGTCGCAGTCAAGTCGAGGGCATTGCGGTTCAACTGCGGCAGCTCGGTAATCATCTTGTTGTCTAGAACGCTGGACGAATTCGCTTCATCAGAAGAGATAAGCGTCTGTGCTGCAGTCACGGTGACACTCTCTTCCACACCGCCAGGCTTGAGTGTGAAATTCAGCGACAGATGATCGCCTGTGCTTAGGATCAACCCGCTGTGCTTGACCGACCCGAAGCCAGGAGAACTGGCTGAGACAACATAAGGACCGGGCAGGAGCTCGGTCAACACATAGATACCGGAACCATTCGAAACTGCCGTGTAGGGCACGTTGGTCGCCGTATTCACAGCCTTGATTTCAGCGCCAGGAATCACAGCTCCCGAAGGGTCGGCGATCAGGCCACTCAGTTGTGCATTCGTGCTTTGTGCATTCACGCGCGGGCTAAACATGGCTATGGCTATTGCCAGCGCCAGTGCTGGAACCTTCAAGAGCGAGAGAGGGATAGCGCCTCGTCTTGCGTTATGTTGCATTGATTTGCCTCCCGACGCCGGTCAGTGTGGTTCACCTCAAGGAAGCCGGCTTGCCTGTGTGAACCCATTGATATCGCTCGCGCAAATCGGGAGTCTACGCACGATGAGGATATTTCTATTGTTTTAAGAGCATTTGTTGGGATATCGCCAAGACCACGCCGGAGCTTTACAAACTCACTCCTGAAGGCACGCCCAATCAGCCAGCGGGCTCCATCAGGTTCAGGCGCTGGTCGGCATTCACAGCCCCCAGTCGCTGAATCTTCCCAGATGGCCAGCGAATCCCCACCTCCGCGCTGCCAGCCTCACCCAGCCCAAAGTGGACCGTCAGATCACTCGTGGAAGCGTAGCCCATGCTGCCAGACACGGTGCGCACCTGCAGGCGGCCGTTGCTGCGGCAGCGTACCTCTGCTCCCACAGCAGATCGATTGCTCTTTCTCCCTGTGAGCCGAAACTGCAGCCAATGCCCCGCCTGGGTATCGCGTGGGCTTCGATTCCACCACAACTCAATTGGCGCATTGAGTGCAGTCACTGCGGCGTCCACGCGCCCATCACGGTCGAAATCCGCAAACACGACTCCACGATGGAGCGCGGCTTGCTGAAAGTCGGGGCCAACTGCACCGCTCACGTCCTCAAAGTGTCCTCTGCGATTGTGAAAGATTCGATTGGGCTGAGCATCCTGGGTATCGAGTCCTCCACCGGCCACGAACAGATCAAGCCAGCCGTCATTGTCGAGATCCGCCAGTCCGCAGCCCCATCCATTCCATAGGCGACTCTCATTCAGCAGTCCTGTACGCCCGCTGCCATCATCGAATACACCATTTCCCTGGTTGAGAAATACCTCATAGGTTTCATTCTTCAGGCCAGTCATGACGATATCCAGACGTCCGTCGCCATCGATGTCGCCAAAATCCGCGCCCATTCCGGAAATGTTTCGCCCATCGCCGTTGAATGCAACGCCTGCATCCACGCCAATCTCTTGAAAGCCCTTGCCCCGATCACGTAGCAGAAGATTGCGTGCATTATCGTTGGCGACAAAGATTCCCGGGCGACCATCTCCCGCAAAATCTGCGACTGCAACGCCCATTCCCTTCCCAACTAAATCGGGAAGGCCCTGCTTATGCGTCACTTCAGTAAACGTACCGTCGCCATTGTTGTGATAGAGCTGCATGGACTCAGCCCGGTAATTGTCGGGATGGCAGTAAGCGCGTGCCTGATCTTCCATACCGCCACAGATGGGATCTGTGCCTGGTTCCCAGTCGCAATAATTTGAGATAAACAAATCAAGGAAGCCATCATTGTCATAGTCAAGCCAGCAAGCGCCGACCGACCAGGCAGGACGCCCTAATGAGCCTGGACCAGCCAATCCTGCATCCTTCGTTGTTTCCGTAAACGTGCCGTCTCCGTTATTCCGGTAGAGATGATTCCCATGTACACCGACAACGAACAGGTCCTCATGACCATCGTTGTTGTAGTCGGCCACGGCAACACCCATGCTGTAGCCGCTTCCTTGCAGGCCGGCCTTTTCGGTCACATCGCTGAACGTACCATTCCGGTTGTTTCGATATAGGCGATTCCAGTAGTCAGGGCCGGCCTTGTTCATTCCGGGCAGTATGGCGCCATTCGTACAGAAAAGATCAGGCCATCCGTCGCCGTCGAAATCAATCACGCCCAGCCCGCCGGGCAGCGTCTCCACCTGATATTTCCTGCCTCTCGCATCGTTGCGGAGTACAAAATTCAGGCCGGCTGCTGAGGCCCCATTTACCATGCGTATCGGTGATGGTGGAATGGATAATGCTTCCAGTGCTGCTCCCCACCTCGCCCTCGTGAGAATGATGGATGCTAGGTTCGGTACAGAGCGCAGGAGTGATCGCCTACTGAACTCCATTTGACTTCTCCCGCCCTCCTTCTTTGTTGCGCGCCTGGAAAAGATCGGAGAGGTGGCGCGCCTCCGCGGAGGCTTTCTCTGCTTCCTGGTTCCTTCCCATCTGACGTAGAGCGCGCGCTTCCATAGCATGTAAAGCACCCTTCTCATCGGGGTAGCCAGCATTGAGTACTGGCATCAGGTGCTGTAAAGCTTCTGCCGCGTTGCCTGTCTGGACTAGCGCTCTTCCCAAATCCACCTGCACGTTTAGGTCGCCCGGCGCTTCATGCGCCAGACGCTTCAGGAGTGGTACCGCCTGCTCGTATTCGCGCTGTGCCATTGCGATCGCAGCCAAGGTGCGCAGCGCTTCACGCCCGTGAGGATTTATTTGAAGTGAGGCTTGCGCGGAATCTCGTGCGGCATCCATATTTCCTGAAGCTAGTTGCGCTGCCGCCAATCGCTCCAGCAACGAGGGATCCTCCGGTCGCATTGCGATGGCCTTTTGATATTCAAGTTGAGCTCCGGCGGGATCACTCTTTAGCCGCAACAAAATGTCACCATACAAGCGATCGATCGCGGCCTGATCATCTCCATCGGCTTTCAGCTTGTCTGCCGCCTTGCCGGCCGCAAACGCATAGCAGATCGATAGGTCGCCCGCAGTGTTTGCCTTCGCAGTTGGGCTCGCAATCGAGATCGAAGTCAGTTGGCGCTCCAGCACCGGAATTGATCCAGTGCACCGAGTGCCCGGGACAACGGCAGCCTTCTCTATTCTGCGAGCAACGGCAAGGCCAGCATCATAGGAGCGCAAACCGGCTCCTATCTCGCGAATTCGCTCCAGTGCAAAGCCTGCCCAAGCCAGCAGCGCGTCCTCGGATCCGTGACTGCGCTCCGCCGCTGCTTGAAATGCTTCCGCTGCGCTGGCGAAGTGCCCCAGGCGTGCGTAAGCTTCTCCCAAATATTCGTCAGGGATAGCTTCGTCAGGGCGGGCGCGTGCGGCCAACTCCAGATGCGGCAAAGCCTGGTCAACATCACCGGTCCGCAGCTTATCAATACCGAGAAGAAGGTTGACAAAGTAATCGCCGTGATGCAGGCGATCCGCTTGCTCCAGAATGGAAATGGCCTCAATAAATCGCGCTTGCTGATGAAGTTGGAAGCCTTGCTTGAGCAGGGCTGCAAAGGTTTCGGAGGGAGCAGTCTGCCCGGATGCGCATTGTGCAAGAACGATTACGCCTAGCGTCACACAGAATCTTCGAACAGTTGGAATCCACCGATACATGTGGTGTCACCATAATGCCTTCACGTGCTCAGAGGCAATCTCACAATCTGTGGCGGTGGCTGACGCTGAGAACTCCCCTGCGCGGCCTGCCTACAATATGCTGGAAATTCATAAAGTTGCGGCGTGGCAGGCGTCGTTAGCATTGGATCTACTGTTCTACGCAAGTTTGACGATAGTGCAGAGTAAGACGATCGGCGGCCGTTCCTATCTAGTAGCCAGGGTTCGGGAGCGGGGCCTTTCGCACCACAAGGCAGCCCGGATCCTGGCCCTGACCTTCGAGGAGATGCAGCAGGAGATCAAGCGGCGCCGGGAAGTGGAGTTCCCCCAGGGAATGCTGAATAAGTTGCGTCGCCTTTCCAGGACTGATTTGCCCGGAGGCCGTCCAAGGCACACTGTCGAGTGTCGGACGACCAATCATCCGGGGCGTTACAGCGACCGCGCGGGCCGCAATACCATGAAAAAAGGCGCGGGGCACGTAGGCCCGCGCCTTTTCATCCCGCGTTATCTAGAACTCAGCCCGGATGGCAACCTGGCCAGTTCTAGCCCCACCGAAATCAGAGCCGATAGTGCCCGATATGAGTCCAAAGCTCGGTGAACTGAGATTCATATTCGGATCGCCCAGATTGGTGTGGTTGAGAACGTTTGTGAAGGTTCCCTCGGCTTCAACCTTCAGCCGCTCCGTAATGGTGAACGTCTTGCTGATCCCTGCGGAGAGATTGAAGAGGCCAGGGCCTTGCACGGAACCAACTTGCGAGTTGCCGAAGCGGCCGATTGGGAGCGGTACAGGCCCGTTCGGATTTCCATTCTTGTCAAATCCCGAACCAGTGGTACACGGGGTTCCGAGTGTCCATGAAGGATCGCCGGGGCAAGTAAACGCTGATCCGCTCACCCAGTGGAAGCGATCTTTCGCAGCTGGGGAAAGACTCATTCCGGCCACACGGTCAGGATGCTGAGGGCGGCCCGAGGGCGACCAGCCAGCCAGCGAGGAACGAAGACCAGAGCCAGTACCGGAGGGGTCTCCCTGGCCGCCGGGGAAGTAAGGTGTCTCCCATGGTCCGGTCTCAAGCGTGAGGATGGAAGAGAGTCGCCATCCGCCAAGGACTAGATCTGCAGCGCGTGGCATGCTGCCGCCAAGGAGTTTGCCGCGTCCCACAGGAAGATCGTAGAGGGCCGTTGTATTCCACATCAGTCGGCGTGTGCCGTACACATTGCCGAAGTCGGCATAACGATCAAGGATTGAAGTGGCTCGCGCACCGCCGCCTTCGCCGGCAAAGCCGGTACCGGATGGGCCCTGCGCATCAGAGAGCGCCTTGGCCCACGTGAAGGTCGAGTGATATTCGAGGCCGTGCTGCAGGCGATGATCTGCTTCAATCTGCAAAGCGTTGTAGCTTGCATTCGCGCTGGTGTCACGGTTGTTAATCGTGCCCCAGTTCGGGAACCGCCGGGCACTGAGCGGCTGGTTGTAGGCAGACACAGTCGATGAGAAGGGTAGTGTGTTCTCATCGGGAGCCCAGACAAGATGATGAGTCGCTGACCCAATATACGAAATGCGTCCTGCATAGCCGTTGCCAAAGTCGTGGTCCACGCTCAGCCCCCACTGTTCCGTGTAGGGATCGATCCAGTTAGTGTTGTTTGCCGTACCGAAATAGTCCGTACCATAGCAGGTTGTACAACCGTTGCCGGCAGCACCTTGGCTAATCTGTGGCCACTGATATCCGATGGCATG
>JAKAFB010000012.1:0-25064 GCA_021818105.1 Acidobacteriota bacterium | reverse complement strand
GTGTACTCGTAGGTAAACGACTTGCTCAGACTGGTAAGGCGATCGGCATTGAGGCTTTGGATATTGTTGAAGTCCATCTCCGGAATGCCGTTGAAGTAGAGATTCTGAAGACCAACCCAACCCTGCTGCGTCGTCCACCCATTGCCGTTAAAGGCATTAGTCTGACCAGATGTGAAGCGCGTGAATCCGAAACCGCCTTCGTTGATGAGATTGGGCCTGATGGTCCAGTTGGTATCGATCTTCAGCACTCGGCTTTGGCTGTTGTTCAGAGATGAGGGTACGAGCAATTGCTCTGGGCTCGTGGTGGGAAAGTCCTTCCAGGTGAGTCTGCCCCACAAGAGGAACTTTTGATTGGAGCCGAAGTACTGATCTCCTCGAACATCGAACTGATTCGAGTGCCCGCTCTTGTCAACATTGGCCTGATAGTTTGCTACGCCATTGTCGACGTACATGGTCGGATCGCCGATATTCGGGTTGGGATAGAACTGCTTGAGGGTGTTCAACGCAATCTGACTGAGCGCACCCTGCGGAATCGTTGTACCCCAATTATTCCCGGTGTAGGGATCCCTCAGGCCGGTAAAGCTATTTCCGCCTTTTCCATCCGGTTCGACGTAACGGCTGAAGTCGCCTTGCTTCATCAGCGTGCTGGGCACAACCTCGAGGAGCGTAGCCTGGGCCGGATGACGCCACCCTTCGTAGGCCCCGAAGAAGAAGGTCCGATTGTGCCCGTTATAGCGAGGCAACATCACAGGCCCGCCGATGCTGCCGCCAAAGGTGTTTCCCGTCTGGCTCACCTTGGTTGTAGTGGTGGGAAAAGTATAGGGAATTGCATTGAACGCGGAGTTCTGGTAGTACCAGAAGCCCGTACCATGCAGATTATTTGTGCCACCCTTGGTGGTGACAACGACCTGCGCGGGGTCGCCGAATTCAGCGTTTGCCAGTACACCGTCAGTGCGGATCTCAGAGATTGATTCCGTAGAAGGGAATGCATCCCCGATGAAGTATCCACCGGATGGATTCTTGACCGTAATTCCATCGACGGATACCTCGACCTGATAGGGTAGTGCGCCTTGCACGCTGATGCCGGAGCTATCATCCTGCACACCGGGTAGCACGCCAAGAATGCTCGCAGCGCTGGTTCCGCTGAAGCTGGCACGGGTGTTCACGGGCAGGTTGTCTGCATCATCCGTGGTGAAGGTTCCGCTGATCGTCGGCGAGTCTGTCTGAATCGCGCTGACCGCGTCACCCTGGACCTGGACCGTCTGCTGCACCTCGCCAACGGTTAGCGATGCATCCAGCCGCAGTTCCTGGCGGACTGCGAGCCGGATACCGCTCAAGGACCACTGTTTGAAGCCCGGGGCTTCGACCTTCAGGCTATAGCGTCCTGCCTTCACATCCAGAAATCGAAAATCGCCTACTTCGTTGGATTGAGTGACGCGCGCTGTTCCTTCGTCAATGTTGGTAAGTTTCACCGTAGCCTGCGGGACTACAGCACCTGCGGAATCTTTGACAGCGCCGACGATCGCGCCCTGCGTGAACTGCGCCCCAGCCTGCGTGCAGGCAAGACCAAATACGAGGCCCACAATGGCAGCAAAGCACCACAGGCAGGACCCCCAATGGATAGATATGCTTCTCGGCATATTATTACCAACCTCCCAAATGCGTTCTCTTGAAGCAGCGAAGAATTACCCCAGTTCGCAACATCGGGCAGGCCGTGTGAGACCGGACCAAGTGCGTGTTGCGACCTGAAGCCACGAGTTCGACGCATCACCAATTTCAGCCCAGGATTCACGAAACACTTGCGTCTGAAGGGCGTGTATGAGCCTGCAGCGCAAATTCAGTCAAGATATTTGGGCTGAAGTGTGCAACGGAAAGAGCTGTCGATCTCTGTGTTTGAACGAAAGCGAGAAAATACGAATTGTGTGAGGTCAGCCTACGGAGGAATTGTTGCGAAGATGTGAGCGTTGCATTAGTGAAATTTAAAATTTAGAGCCAGCCGAACTGCTCTTCTCTGCGCGGCACATGGAGGTTGTAATTCTGCCCAGTATCACCGATGTCTGCGCCGGCTTCATTGGCCGGTGCAGACATCGGTGAATGGAAGGTGTGAGCTATCTTAGTGTGTTCTTGGGGCAGCACGGCGTAGCGTAGGCGCCGACTCCTCCATCTCTTGACGAATGGCGCCTGCATCATCCACGTCGAGCAACTCTGCTGCTTCGGCCCGTGTCTTCGGCCGGGCGAATTTCGCCTTTGCCGGGACGAACACACGAGGATCTACCGAGAGTGCGGTGAACTTGCCAAGATGAGGAGTGTCATCGAATATACCGTTGATATCTCCAGCGAGAGCGTCTTCCAGATTCAATGGTCCAAGGCCGAGCAATTCATCAATGGTGCGCGTGATGGAGCCCATACTGGTGTGGCTGTGGGAGATAGAGCCGGGGCGCACCCAGGGACTGGCTACGAGCAGAAGGCTTCGGTGGGCATCCACATGATCGACACCGCTTTGCGCATCGTCTTCTGTGACAAAGACTGCTGAATCTTTCCAGATGGGGGTGGAGGAGAGAAAGGCGAGGATGCGGCCGAGTGCCAGATCGTTGTCAGCAACGTAGGATGCGCGATAAGGATAGCCATCCTCGGGTCGCGGTCCTGCAGTGTGATCGTTGGGCAGTCGAATCACGATGAGCGCAGGGACATCGCCCCTCTTCATTCGCAATCGAAAGTCTCGTTCGAATTCCTCAGCGCGGAACTGGTCTGGGATGCCCAGATTAAAGGTCGGGTAGCGACGATCGGAGTGCTCAAACACCGGCCTGGGCAAGGGAGCATTCAGCAATAGGCGCTGGCCTTCTGGCTGCGCTCCCGGCATCTCATCATTGCCCTCTATTTCAAGGCCCTCACCATAGTTGAGGATGCCTTTGCCGCTATTGGCCACGTGCTCCCAGAGGGATCCGAATTGTGGCTCGTCTTCCGGCATGGGCGCATCTGCTGCGCCGAACATGGCGCGCCTTCCCGGCTGCTCTGCCTCCGGTGTTCCACCGCGCCGTCCTCCGTAACTTGAGGTCCAGGCGGTATTGAAGAAGGGAGTTGGATTGATGCCCATGACCCAGCGATGTCCGTCTGACGAAACATCAGAGTCCACGTAGAAGTTGTCACTGATGGCGAACTGCTCAGCCAGAGCATGCAGGTTGGGTGTAACCTTCAGATGCTTTGCTGCAGGGTCCTCCTGCGCCCAACCGTCGAGTCCATACCGCGCGAGATCGGGATCTCCGTTTGCGCGGCTGATGTCTCCCAGCATTTCGTCATACGTGCGGTTCTCCCGAATGACCAGAAAGCAGTGTTTCAGGCGCGGCAGCGTCTGACGCTCTGCGATCGCTGCACGGTTGCCTGCGACCACAGTCTTGGTCAGCACTTCAGGCGATTGCAACTCGTCAAGATGAATGACGCTGACGCTCCCGTACTCAAGAGAGCCCACATAAGTCGGGGCGTCTGCGCGGTGAAGGCTTCCGCCGTTCGGACCAGCGCCTTTACCCTTGGTATTCACGACGTAAAGCAGGGCGCCATCTGGCGAGAGCGCAACGGCAGAGGGATTCCACCCGACAGGGATATGTTCGATAACGCGCATCGAAGAGGAATTCACGACGGCCACGGCATCGATGCCAGACTCCGCAATATATAGGCGACCGTTGGCCAATGCGAGTCCGCTGGGCATCACCCCACGCAATGGGAATCCAGCAGAGTTTTGAAAGCCGGGCCCGGTGAAGGGCGAAAGAGGAGTCTGCCCCAGAACCCGGCTACCATCCGCTGCAATCCGCGCGATTGCATCCTCATGTGCGAGAGAGACGAAGACCGCATCGTCTGCAGCAACCACACCAGAAGGAGCGGCACCGCCCAGTGTTTTCGTTCGCTGCTCCGTAATCCGCGCGCCCAGTCGAAGCCGAGCAGCAACAACTGGATGCTCGCGATCACGCACATCGTATGTCCACAGCGAGCTCCCCTCTAAGGAGTTCTCGTCGCCAAGTCCTGGAACCCGTTTACCTTCTGTGGTGACGCCGGAGCGGGCTGCCCTGGACGGATAACCAAAGGGTGGGAAATGGAGACCTGTATGAAGAGCGTCTTTTGGGCTCACTCCGGGAATGTTCTTGTATTCGAAGAGACCGGAGTTGGTGACATAAAGACGGAAGCCATCTGGGGAGAGAGCAAGGCCGAATGGGTAGCGTCCTGTGCGGATCTGTGCGATGCGCTGCATCGTGGCAGCATCGATCAACACCACACGCCAGTTGCCCTGGTCCAGCACGTATAGGGTCCTGCCATCCGGCGAGATGACGAGCGTGGCAGCAAAGCTTCCTTGCACCATCTTGCCGTCGAGCGTGCCGTCCAGTGCCGTCTCAGATGCCTGTCTCCAGTCGCTTGTCCGGTAGGCGCGGACCATGCCGGAATCGCCGGTTGCGACGTACAGTAGCGAGCCGTCCGGGGAGTACGCCATTCCAGCATGCACCTCAATGGCCGGGTCCTTCTCTTCGCCTGAGGGCATTCGCCGGACAGTTGGCGCTTGCGACGCGGGATCTGCAATCACGTTCAATGCGAAGGGAAATCCAATCGACGGAACGGCGAGCTGCTTCCCATCTCTCCGGACTGCAAGAGCAAATGGATACGGTGCGACCGGAATCCACGTTCCCGAGGGATGAAGGACGCGGCCATCAGGAAGAGTGGTGGAGATGGTTCCCTGAGCAAGTGCACCGTACGGAGCGGTAAGCATGGAGAAAGCAAGAACCAATGAGTGCAGTCGCATGAACTTCATGCTACAGATGCCAGGCGCGGCTACGATGAAAATCCTGTTGCATCAAGACCCGATTTAAATTTTCATCAAACACTGGCCGCTCCGAGGCAGTGTCCCTGGCGAGAAAGACTATGGGATCGGCTATTTCTGTACTAGTTGGGGACAATCTGCCCGACTGAGCCGGGGGCTCCCAACTTGTTAAGTGCGATATTTGTTCCACAGAAGCAGCGCACGGGGTTGACGGAACGCTCGCGCGTCTATTTCAACACCAAGCGGCCACATGCCTCGTTGGGCTACAGCCAGCGCCACCGGCATGGCTGACCGAAGCTTCCCATCCGTATGAAAAAGTGGAAAACAAACAGCTCTTTCCACTTGCCTACACCCCACTGCGAAGACGGGCAGGGATATCCCTCTCCCGTTGCGCTACACTAACAATCTCACTGGTACAAAATACCGGGCAGGCCACGTTCTCCCTGGGAGAACGGCTATTGCGAAAGCTTCAACTCCAAAATGGGCGACGAATTCCTGAACGGCGAACTCTTCTATTCCCTGGAGGAGGCGCGGGTGTTGGCCGAACGTTGGCGCGTCTACTTCAACACCGATCGGCCACACTCATCGCTGGGCTACAGACCGCCAGCGCCAGCCACATGGCAGAACGAAGCTTCCCAGCGGCATGGAAAAGTGGAAAGCACACAACGCTTTCCACTTTCCCACACCGCCGACTGCTGCGACGGGAAGATACCTACCTCACCCGTTGCGCTACACTAACAATCTCACTGGTACAAATTACCGGGCAGGCCAAGTGCGACAAACCCGTTTCAGGGGACGTATTCGGCGTCCAGCGGGAAAGCCGTTCTCGTTTCTTGAATGTCCTCTTGTTCGCAAAGCACCTGTCAATTCCGCACCAGTTCCACGCGTCTATTGAGCGCTCGTCCTTCGGGGGTGTCGTTTGTAGCTTTAGGTTGTGTCTGGCCGAATCCCTTTGCTGTCAGACGATCGGGAGCGATTCCGTATTGAGTGACCAGTGAATGCATTACGCCCTGCGCACGCTCCTCCGAAAGGTTCAGGTTATATGCGTTGCCCCCGATGTTATCGGTATGGCCTCCAATCTGAAGCTTCCAGTTTGGATTATTGTGAAGTGCCTGAGCGATCTCTTTCAGCACAGGTGCCGATTCCGGACGAGGCGTCGCCTTGTTGAGATCAAAATAGATGCCGTAGATGTCGGCGTGCCCAGTCTGCGCAAGTTGCCGCTCAACCTGCTTTTTCGCAGGGTACGTGATTTTAACGTAGGTAATGTGAAATGGTGAATCCTGGGCCTTGAAGTTCAGGACGATGGGATTGGCGACATCATCGAGCACCCAGGCCTCGAGCGTCCGTTCCCCAAGCTTTACTTTCGCATGAACAGTGGGCAGATTCTTCCGCTCGCCGTTGACGATGATTGAATAGGGAACGTCATTAGCCTCTGCGCGGATAAGAGTGCCGCTTCTAAAGCCCCTCAGGTCATATCCGCCGGTTGTGTTCTTGAACGCATCGTAGAACGCAAACGGGGCGGCACGTCCGGCCTTGAGGTCCAAAAATTCCGCGCGAGAGACGGAGAACATCGTTGCCCCTGGAATAGTGTCAGGGGCAGATGGACCGAACCGTGATTCATACTCACGCGCACCGAACAAGTCGGCAGCGCAAAGATTCCGCGTGCCTGGAGTGTCATGCCCGACCAATCGTCTTCCTGTAACACGGATCGAATCTCCCGCAATGCCATCTATACTCGTGAGCACTTCGATGTCGGGCTGGTTGGCACGTACAGTCCATACATCCGTCAACGTGAGGCCGGGTTGAAGCGGAACAGTTGCTGACTCGCCATCGTGAATATAGGCTCTGACTGCCGCTGCACTCGCAGGGCATGATCCAGTTGGCCGCTTCTCGACATGATCCTGATTTGCATCGCCCTGCAGACTATGCCCCAGGCTCCCCAAGATCTTCGTCAGATCAGGGGAGCTCCCGGCCTGGCCAGAGCCGAGGCCCTCGAGGATCTTCGCCATATCCGGAACTTTCCCTGATTCCTGCTGTGTTGCCTGGCTGATAGCGCCGATGAGCTTTCCGAAGTCCGGACTAGTTGCAGGTGTGTCTTGAGCGTCCGGTGCGGAAGGCGTGTGAGCGATGGCACTCTTGTATGCCTGCTCGATGTGCTCCGCCTTTTTCTTGATTCGATAACCGATGTAAGCTCCGGCACCGATAACAACCGCTACCGCCAGAACAATGAGAGCCGCCGCTGCGATCAGAATTTTCCCGAGGGAACTGCTCTTCCTGATCTGCGGCGCGTCTGCCGCGGGAACCGAGGACCAGCGAGTTACCTGCACAGCTTGAGCCTGACGCATCTGCCCGGAATGCACTACCGGCCTGCCGCATCCGGTACAAAACCGTAGATCTGGCCGGAGCGGCGTTGCGCATTCAGCACACTGCGCTTCTTCCGCTACCTCGACTGACTTGGCTCGTGGCGCACCGCAGGCCGTACAGAAGTTGAGACCATCTCCGAGAGGTGATCCGCACTTTGTGCAATTAAGTTGCATCATTGCCTCGTCGTGTCGCCTTCGTAGTGTGTTTTCTCAACGCTCCCGTCCTTCTTTACCTGCTCGTAGTCGATGCTGTACTTGAGGATGCACAGTTGTTTGCTGTCCACCCAGGTCACCCCACTGATCGTGTAGTCCTTCAGGTCTCCCGCCAGCATGAGTGGCATCTTCTCAAGCTGCCCCTGTCCGTTGGTGTCAACGGTGTACTTCACTGCATTGAAACCTTCCACATTCTCATTCCCGACTTGCTTTACGTTTGGTTTCGCAATGAAGAGGCCCCATGGCGCAAATGCGTGTACTGAGCCGCCAGATGCCATCTCCCATTGTGAGGGGTCACTTCGCGTCGCGTGTTGTGAGCGATTCGTCTCTACAAATCCGTCCACAACTGGAGGAGCGGAAAGGCTCTTGTCATTTGCCATCTCCCGATCCATGTCGCTCGCGACATGTTTTTCGTGAACTGTGGAATCGAGATTATCCCCCTCAAGGTCCCCAGCAAAATCCTTGATGGAGCCATCAGACCCACGCTCTTTGTAAGTGAAGTGGATCTTCGTTGCCGGCGCGGGGCCTTGCGCAAATGTCTCCAGGCAATACGTCCCGCCAATCGGATGCGCAGTCGCGGGCGAGCTGACCGTCTCGCTCGTCTCCCCTTCTGCTTTCACACTTGGATGTGATCTGCACCCTCCTATCCCCATCAGCGCAGTGCTAGTGAAAACCAGCAGAGATAAGCATTCAATTCTTGAGATCACTGTTGGCTCCTTTCAATCAAGTTCACATGCTTTTGTTGAACTGTCAGGCTCTGGCATCCGCCTGTTTGCGAGCAATTCCGCCCAGAATTGGAATGCTGAATTCGCGACCGTTGTACGCCTGGAACATGAGAAACAGCCAAAGACAGAACATCGCGAGAGAGATCACCAATCGAATCGGCATCGAGGCCAGTGCAATCCATCCACTGATGCTCATCAGGACGCCGACCATGATGCGCCACGCTATGCTGAATGCCAGTGCGGCGACGAAATACACAATTGATTGCATAGCATGGAAGCGCACGAAGCGGTCGCGCCGATACGGCTCCAGCACCAGGAACAGGATGCCAGTTATGATTCCCAGTGAGTATGCAAGTGCGCCGGCGAGATTCGGAGTCAGTCCTGTACCCCCCGCTGTAACCGCAGGGACAGGAGACGCACTGGAGGAGGTGGATGAGGGCGTCCAGTTCGCACTAGGTGAAACGCCGGGAACAGAATTCCAGCCCTGCGCCGAACCTGAACTTGAAGGTGGAGTCGCTGGCAATTCCTGTTCTGAGTTCAATCCAGAGCTCTGTGGTTGCTGGTTCGAAACTGGCGACCATGCCGTAGGGTTGGCCGTCTGTTGCTGAGGCATCGAAATTGCAGCTCCGCAGCCTCCGCAGAATCCAGTAGCCTGGCTCAAAGGTGCTCCACACTTCCCACAAAATGCCATTTTGATCGCTCCTTTTTTCGTCAACTTTTGCCGATGTTTTCGCAGAGTCTCATTCCAGGCGGATCCACCTTGGTGATTCCCTTCCGGAATACTTCTTTAGAAACCGTCCCAATACTCTTCCCCCACGCCTCCGCAGAGGCGCCTACCTGCCCCACAAGGCTCAGGTCGTATCGCGAACACGGGCTGATGCTCGACATCCCGGTAAAGCTCGATGCCGATGTGCCGACCATCTGGAAGTAAGCGGCACCATCCGTTGACAATGCATTCTTGAATACATCGTTAAGATGCAATCCATTTTGCTGATACTGCGCGTATTTGTCGGGACTGAGCAGGCGTTTTGCGACTTGGTCGGCAAGCTTGTCAACGATATCGGCGGCCTTCTTGATGTCGCTTTCGTCGTAAATCTTGTTGAGACCGAGCGAGAGCTCCACCCTCGGAGCTGCGAACGCAACGAGCATTCCCAGCGGGGCTGTGGGTGAGAGGTCCTGATGATCTCCGAGCTGGATGTCGCCTGAGAGATTCCCATTCGTGTCCACCCCTCCGCTCTTGACCTGAAAGTGCTGGAATCCGTCATACCGAATCTGGAACTGCCCTCGAGTTACCTCCTTGCCGCCGGTAATCGCAGGATGGATCAGAATCGCTCCGCTCACCTCGAGGTACATCGGCAGCCCATCCAGGACCTCGGCAAGAGGAATCTCGATTGCCTCGGGCAGCTTGATCTTGCTCTCTTCGGCCATGACACCCCCCGAATCCTTGGCCACCTGCCACTCGAAATTCATCAGGCCGCTCAGATTGCTGAAGCTGGTATCCATGTTTTGCAAGACACTCTGCTTGATGCTGATGGCTGAATCGAACTGGAAGTTCGAGATGTAGCCTTTGCCGGTAATCAGCGCGACAAATCCGCCGACGTTACGTTTGAGGGTGATTTCCAGATTGGTCTGTCCGTCGCCGGGAGTTGCCTGATACGTGCAGTCCCAACCATTGATTACCGAGTTGAAAACGCCCTTGACTATGTTCCCGTAGGCATCCACAGTGCCTTTGGCTTCGGCGTTCTTTGCCATCTCGCCCGTTGGACTCTGCGCATACGCAGGTGTGGCAATCAGGTTCAGCCATGAAGGAAGCGGCTCAAGCGCCGGGTCTGCAGCCGCCTGAGACCTTCCAAACCGAACCGGTGCATGGAGTTTGATCTCTCCATCCTGGATTACATCTGTAAGAAGTGCATGCTGGGTCAGCACCACAACACCATCGGGCGTTGCCTCCGCTCCGATAACCGATCTTGCCAGCAGCCCCTTAATGAGGAGGATGTCTCCCGCCTGCAAGGAGCGGGCCGTTGCGTTCGAAGGATCGAGCAGTAGACTTGCTCCATTGCTGCTGATTCCGATCAGGGCTTTCTTCCCTTCGTCGGCCTCCATCATGCGGACGTTGGACCGGTAAGTCACGTGCGCGTATCCGGACAACTTCTGTTTCACGTCCTTTCCGCTCCTCTGATCCGCAGCAGAGTCGGAGCTTCGAGCCGCGGCCTGTGCGGGCTCCGAACTAGCTGATCCCCTGCAGCTCGACAGGGCGAAGAGAATCGGCAAGAGCAGCAGAACGAGCGAGATGCTCGTAGTCAGTCTCAGCCAATCGACATTTTTTCCGCGTAGCTGGTCGTCGTCTCTTCTCACTGGGCTTCCTCTGGAACCTGAAAGGTCCAAATCGCGTCGAACATCAGTCCATCCCCCTGCGCGCGCGCCACATCTCCGCCGGAGAACTTTTTAGTCGTCGAGACCGGCCGCAAGACGATGCCGTATTCCCCCGCTGCAAGGTTTGAAGCTGCAAGCTTGTATTTGCCGGGACCGAGCTTTTCCGCATGTGCGCTAGCCTTCTCCTCCAGGTAATGCGAGTACACTTGCCAGTCCGCAGCCGGACTTGCGCTCAGGTCCGCTTTGCCCTGCGTGGCGCCCACGATGCGGCACGTATTCTGGGCAGGCGTCAGCTTAACGATCTCCGGTTCATAATCATCCGGCTGGACTCCTGGAGTTCGCGAAAAATCAAGATTGAACTCTGGCGAAATTGTCTGCAGGACATTGCCGGACGCAGGCGAGGGCACACCCCAGACGTAAGTCACGGTGGGTGTGCGGTGGGCCAGAATACCAGATAGCACCGATCCAGCCTCCTGCACCGCAGATCCCGCAAATGCCGAATTCATGTGCGTGGCCGCATCCCACGTCGCCGTACCGATACCTGCCTGAAAGGCCTGTGCCATGGCTGAATCACCGGCGAGGCTCTTCATCGAGGTAGGCTTGTTCTTGGTCTGTGCGAGCTGTGTTTTTTCCAGGGCCAACTCCTGTGAAGTTCCACCGCGGACCAGCCACACCTTGGGCATTCGCGGCTCAGAAACCTGCTTTGCATCTGCGTTACTTGTCCCACTTGTCAGCTGCGCATCTGCCCCCTTCTGCGCAGCCGCGATCATGGCGTTCAGTTCTGCTTCACTTACACCCGCTGAGTTCAGCCGGATGAGTTCGTTAGTAGACGTGTCGTACTCGCCCGGACGGCTCTTGATCGCTGCAACAATCACCGACTCCGGCATCTTCTTCTTCACCATCGAAAGAACATCGTCGTTGGTGAGCGGCTTAGCGGCTTGGCCCGAAACTGTGCTGCACAAACAAAGCACGGCTCCGATCAAGGCCGGCATTGAGAGAAACGCGATTCGATTCGGCATGGATAGATTCCTCACATTTCGAGATCCGCTTACGATCTGGGCTTGCCTGTCCACGGGTCCAGGCCGCGCGGACCTGTCACCCACACATCGACCCCATAGTTCGATTGAGGTGGGCCAAGGAAGCAATCGGACTTAATAGGAAACCCGTTGCCGCAACTTCCCGGAGTGGGGTTACAGACCTGTCCCTGCCAGCTAACCTGAACTCCTGCGGACTGATACCAGTCGATGGACCAGTTGTTACCTGACGTGGCGAATTGGTTGTAGTTCGGGTCACTACAAGAGACATCGGCCCACTCCATCGAAGCGCTGTCTAGCACAAACGTAGAGTGCAACTGGCCGAAATCGTATATATCACTTCCGCCCGGGATGCTTCCGCCAGTACCGGTCGTCAGATCCCAGTGCACCTCCGCTGAAAACCCCGGCAGATTCGGCATGACTGTCGCCGATGAACCGGAGGTGTATGTGGCATTCCAGCTATTGGTCGCTGCGCTGTCAGGCCGAAAGCGGTTCAGCGAGAAATACTGTTTCGGTATTTGCGGGACCAGGATTGTTTCACGTGCCGCGTAGAAGCTGAATCCGCTTTTGCTTGCCTGCTTGCCGTCCTCGCGTTGAATCACGAGCGTCACGTTGCTCTGATCATCCACTCCCGAAAGGCTGGGATCGATGCTCAGCTTCAGCCAATTGTCACTCCACTCCTCAATCTTGAAGTCCTCGCGAAAAGTCCCTTGAGAGTAGATGTAAGCTTTGGCATTTGGCCCGGGATCCCCGAAGGAGCAGCCGCTGATCGTATAGAAGTTGTATTTCGGATCTTGCGTGAACACTGCGGAGCTTTGCCCTCCGCTCAGAGTGAGTACACGCATGGTTGGGTCGTGGCCGCACGTCACCACCAGATTGTGTAGTTGCGCGGGCTCGGCGGCGAACTTTGATTGCCCTGTCTGTGGTGAGCTAGCCGGCAGCACCGTAGCCTGCGCTGTCGCCCCTCCTGTTCCCAAAGGGGCCGCCGTCCTCGCCGCCATCGTTTGCAGGGGCCCGGTCTGCGGTCCAGCGGGACGGATCCCAAGCTTCATGGCGGCGATCTCAGCTTCAGCCGCCTGCGTCTGCTTTTCGAGCACCAGGATGATTTGGTTATTCAATCTCGCGGCCTTGGGATTGGTGATCTTGCGGCTCTGGTGCGACAAGCTGAGCTTAATCGCCTTCATCGGAATCGTCCCATGTGTGGCGCTCCCACCCGGAGTCGATGCGGGGGTTGTGCGTGGTGGAAGCGGCTGCGGGTTCAGCGAACTTGCGTTATGTCCAGTGGATGGATTGATAACCCCGGGACTCTGTAACGCCCCCTGACCCAGCATGCCGGTAGGCCCTGGGTGCGTTAGCAGCATCTGCTGAGTTCTGGACGGTCCCGAATTCCTCATCCCGCCGCCTTGTCCCGAGACTGGCATCGGTGTCTTGCTTTGCCCGCTCATCGGGCTGGAGTTCCCCGTCAGACCCGGCAGGTTTTGTGGTGGCTGCAACACGAAATTTACGTTGTAGACAAAGGGCCCGCACGAACCCCAACTTGCTTGGAGATCTGCTACCGACACAGCTCCGAGCCCGCCATGCATACAGTTACCCGCGGGGATCCGTAACTTGACTGTTGGCGGATTCGAGATCACAGTGGCTTTGAAATCCGAGGAAGGAATGTGCACTATAACCTGGAGATCTGTGTTCGTGGGCAGGCGATCCACCGAGTATGTGCAGGTCACATAGTTCCCGATCTTTCCCGGGCCAGAAAAGCTGTTCTTGTATGTGCCGAGGGCGGTAAATTGCTCGAAGCCAATCTGTCCTCCGCTCGGCAGCGTTCCCTTGCTCACAGTGACCGAAAAGCCCTGACACGCGGGATTGCCGTTGGACTGAATCGCAGAGGAATCCCAGTACACGTACCCCGACAGAACGCCCTGAAGCATCTGCGCCTGGTTCAACTGCTGCGGACTCTGGGCTATCGGAACTGCAGATTTCTGCTGGATTGGCGGCTGCGGCCTTTGAGGTCCCGTTGCCGTGATCTGAGGAGGTCGTGTTGGGGAGACCGGGACCTGTGCGGTGGCACTCGCACTCAAGAGAACCAAAGCGGATATAGTGGCTGAAAGGCGGATTCGCATGGGCGTGACCTCCAATGTGCCCCACGTATAGGCCGATACGCCCTCAGCGTCAAAGGAACTGCAAATGAAACGAAGCTGACCTGCTAAGTGATTGCTCCTCTGAATCTTGGATCGTTAGCTTATCTGCTTCCCCAAGTGCCTCCCGATCCTTCTTCGCCCTCGAGATCAGTCCAATTTTGTCCGTTTTGATTAATTTCCATCACTTCTGCCGGAATGTGCGTTCTGAGGTTGAGCACCCTCTGCCCGTTCGCCCACTCTGGCGCCCATCGATAAGGAAGTTCGCCGGTTTGCCTGACCATATATATAGACAGTCCGTTCCGTTCGGCATCGACTTGTGGCCCTCCCTCGCCTGCTCGCCTTCACGCCATCTCTGCCTCACACCTGTGAATCGCCGGTGTCCGTGTTAAGCAGTGGATGTAAGGCGCCGTAAACAAACCCACTTAGCAGGTAAGCTACGAATCATGTGCAGTTCCTTTGATCCCGACGCGAACCTGGCTTATTCCGGTTATCGCAAACCAAAGCCGGAGGGCGCGTATGGAGAGATTAACCATTGCTTGGATCCCGGCACTCGGGCTAGCGTTTTTCGCTGCCGCTGTTCCGGCCTTTACCCAACAGCTGAATAGCCCCGCTCAGCAGCCGGTTCCTCAGACACCCGCAGGCAAACTGCCGTCTAACGCGCGACTACAGCCAATCACCCTTGAAGAAATGCAGAACTACGATCGCCTGGCGCTCGCTACGGCTGAAGTTCGCGTTAGTCCCATCGTGCGGTCGGCACGCGGAGGATTCGAATCCATTGACCCTACCAAGCTCCAGACCCTGCAGCAGCAGAAGCTTTCTGCCCCTTCAATGAGAATCCGTTCGGCGGCAACTCCTTCTAGTACTCAGCACGCTTCACAAGGCGGCGGCATACCATCCGTCGCGCCTCGTGCGTCTGGAATGTCGATGCTCGCGACACCACAACCCGGCTCGTCGCCAAACACTCTGATGAGTGCTTCCACAAACACTGGCACTTCAGCATCCCACCCTGGATCGTCTCCCGGAACTGTTGTCACTCGGAGTAAACCTGCACTCGGGAGCACGCTGCCCAACCTGAATAAGGTCCCCTATGTTTGCCAATCGCCGACGATCTTCAGTGTGAACCACTTGAGCAAAAATGCGATCTTTACACCTCAAGTCGAGTACAACGCGTACGTGATTCAGGGCTGCATGTTCGGCCAGCAAACCGGAAAAGCCTATCTCATCGGAAAGTTCAACGCAGTGCAGGTCAATCTTCAGCCCCAGTTCTGGAGTGACACTGAAATTGACGCGCGTGTCGATCCCAACATCAGCGGTGAACTTGACCAGCAGAATGTTTCTCTCGTGATCGCACCAGTTGGTTCGGGAGAAATCAAGGCGACAGGTTTTGAATTTGTCGCTGCTCGTTCGAATCCGCCAGTACTCCTTTCAAGCATTCCCAAGGCATGGCTCTCTTCTTCGGGCTGGAATGGATCGTTTGTCAATCCTGCTTTGGACATCGAATCGCCAGTGACTCCCGGATCAAATGCTCCAAAGTCGCTGAAGGGCTATACAGTCTATGTGGTCCGCAAAAGTAATCACAAGTTCTCGCCCGGCACTGACATGTACAACCCCCATCTCGCGCCAGGATGGACCTTCGACAGCGTTCAGCTCGCAGTCTTAACATTCCCCCCGAGTTGCCCCGGTGTCGTCACATACAGGCAAACCTTCGGGACGGCTGCAGCCAATCTATCTGCACTCCCGCCGGATTGGACAAAGACTCAGCGCAGTGCAGTGCGAATTAGCGGATACGACACATCCTGTTCCGGCTTCATCCCAATCGCGCCCCCTTTGATTTACTCCACCTACAGTGACTCGACCGGATCTGCTTATGGAATCAAGGTCTGGGTAAGCGGACCGCGCTGCACCGACCCTTTCACCGGTGTGCCAGATCCTCAGTGCATCAGCAATATGCAACATTGCGGGCAGCAGTTCTGCAATCAATGAAGCGAGGCGAAGGAGACGATCGTCATGAGTTTGCTGCTCGTACTCGTGGTAAGCAGCCCTGTGTGGCTTACCGGCCTTGCTTTTGCAACTGGGGCAGCCACTACGGGTCCACACGGAGACGGCGTGTTTGCAGGGAGTCTTCCTCCTGATCGATTTGAAGAATTACGCCGCCCGACCCTGGCCGATGCGCGCCAGATCATGGGGCCCCGCCTGGAAAATCCACGGCTTAGCGGCGGACTAGGCCCTGGAATTGCTGGCATCCTCGCGGAACAGCGCGCATACCTTCATTTGCAAATGTTGAAAACTTTCCCCGGGACCTCGATGATCTCATCTCACCAGGCCTCTTCGTCACACCCCAAATCCACGGTTGATGCCCGATCAAATTCACTCGATCCGCACGGGCGCCCTCCCCTTACTTCACTCTGCTCCGGGCCTGCTATTCGTTCGGTCAATGGCCGGTCCATTAGCCCAGTCTTTACGCCTGCCGAACCCGACAATCACTTCAGAATTGAAGGTTGCTCCTTTGGCTCGAGGCCCGGTATCGTCCTTCTGCGCCCTACGCGCATGAGTTCGAATCCAGATTCCATCCTGCTGACCCTTGATACGCCTGCTTCGTGGACCGAGAACTCCATCAGCGTTCACCTCGACCCTGGGCTGAGGGGCTTGTTGGATTCGCCAGTCGATCTCGTGGTCCGCCTGGGCAGCGGACGCACAACGCAACTTGGCGGTTGCATGTTTATCGCGAGTCGCGGTAAGCCGCAGCTGCTGAAGACGATCCCTGCCGAATGGGTTACGCTCGATCCCACATCAACCCCGACCCGAGCGATCCGCCAGCTCGAGTTCGAATCGCCTCCACTCGCCGGGGACGAAATACCCTCCAGAGTTGCTGGCGCATCCGCATACATCGTGCGTTCCGATCAGGATTCGTTTCGATCGGGCAAGGACATCTTTGACTTTTCGCAGCTTACTCCAGGATGGGCCGTTGAGAGTGTTCAGCTGACAGCCTTCATCGCCCTCTGTCCGAGTCAAGCAGCAACTCATCAGAATTCGGCTGACTGGTCTACATCCTGGAATCCAAGGGGATTCGCAATCTCCTGGATTTCACAAACTTGCGTTTCATTCATTGCCCCGGTATTTAAATTCACTCTTCACTCTTCGCAATACGCGGCCCGGGTATGGGTTACTGGTCCAGCCGGAACCCAGCCCCTGCGTACAACTTTCAAAGTTCTTCATCAGTAATTCAGCTGATGACAACCTGCAATACGGAGGATAGACATGCGAAACTTCCTAATCGCAAGCACACTCAGCATCGCGTCTTTATGGGCGGCAGACCGTTTTCAGCCGCTCAACGTGAAGACCGGCCTCTGGGAGCAGTCAGTTTCCATCACAAGCAACGGCCAGATACCCGTGCCTCCGGACATCCTTGCTAAACTTCCTCCTGAAGAACGCGCGCGCATAGAGGCCCGCATGAATGCGCAATCCGCACCAAAGACACGAACGCGGACCGATCAGGGTTGCCTCACACAGGAAGACCTGAATCGTGGCACGCTCTTCAACAAAGAGGACAACGAGTGCAGTCAGAAAATTCTGGAGTCATCCTCCTCACGGCTCCAAGTCCAGTACGATTGCCGCCAGGGCAGCCTTACGAGCAAAATCCTCTTGTCAGTGCAAGCCATTACTCCGGAACTCGTGAAAGGTACTGCTACCACTACGGTGACCTCCGAGGGGCATTCCATGACCTCCAAGAGCGACTTCAGCGCACGATGGCTATCTTCCTCCTGCGGCAACAAAAAGTAGCCGCGACGAACAAATTATGGAGTGCCCACTCGATCGATTCCATAAGGAGTTCACATCGAAGACAGGGCGAACATCGTTCGCTCTGCAAATACATTTGGTACTACCTGTACGCAATTCAGATTGAGCAGCTTGGAACACGCGATCCGGAATTTACCCATGCTACAATGAGCCATCGTTAGGGGCTCACTAGCCATGCAGAAGATCGCTTCAGGCAAGGCTCGCTTCCGTTTCGGCTTATTCCAGGCGGATGTGGCTGACGGCACGCTGACGCGCAACGGCGTCCGCGTGAAGATACAAGACCAACCCTTTCGCGTGCTTCTCGTCCTTCTTGAACGCGCAGGGGAGATTGTCAGCCGCGACGAATTACGCGCCAGGGTCTGGCCTGAAGGCACTTTCGTCGATTTCGATGGCAGCCTGAACGTAATCTTAAAGAAGCTTCGTGCTGCACTCAACGATGACCCTGAGAATCCACGCTTCATTGAGACTGTTCCCCGGCGCGGCTATCGGTTCATCGCACCTGTGACTGCCACGCGAGAGGAAACTTCACCACGGCTTGGCGAAGTTGCGAATAATGCTACGGGCCTTTCAGCACCTTTTCCCCCCGCACTCCCGCCGCACAGGTCGCCGATCGCAACACGCTATCTCGTACTTGGAGCCACAGCCGTTATCCTGCTCGCCGCCGGCACTATTGGTTTCGTGCGCTGGCAGGCAGCTAGGTCTTTCGCAAGCGCATCCACCATGCCTGCCAATTCGCTGGTGCATGTGCGCAGTTCTGTTGCGGTGCTGGGATTTCGAGATCTCTCCGAAAGGCAAAACGAGAGTTGGCTGGGTACCGCATTGGGTGAGATGTTAAGCACCGAACTTGCTGGAGGTGACAAACTGCGCCTTGTATCGACCGAAGATGTCGCCAACCTCCATGCCTACTCTCCGTGGCCGCATGCCGATACCCTCGACCAGGCGACCACCTCGCGGATTGGCACTGCACTCGGCAGCGATTTGGTTGTCCTGGGATCCTACGCATTGATAGGAAAGCCCGGGCATGAGAAGCTCCGGGTAGATGCTCGGCTGCAAGAGTGCAAGTCAGGCGAAGTGCTAAGTGAAATCGCTGAAATTGGTGCTGCGGAGGATCTCTTCGGTATTGTCTCGCGCATCGGAAGCAAGCTGCGTAGCCGAGTTGGTATTGCGCCTTCCGTTGAATCCGACGATGTCCTCATCTTGTCCAGCCTTCCCGCCAATCCTGAAGCAGCACGCTTTTACTCCCTCGGCCTGGAAAAACTCAGGTCCTACGACTTCCCGGTCGCTCGCGGATTCTTCGAACAGGCCATCGCCGCCGAGCCCAGATTCTCTCTCGCACACGCCATGCTCTCGCGAGCTGATCTCTTCCTCGGCCGCTACGATCAGGCAAAAACCGAAGCCAAACAGGGTTTGGATCTAGCTACCGACCTCCCCAGGGTTCAGCGAATGCAGATTCAGGCCAGTTACTACCAGGCGATGGGCGACCGCGGAAAGGCTGCGGAAATCTATCGCGTACTTTTCAATCTCTTTCCGGATAGTCTCGACTACGGCATTCAGCTTGCAAAGCTCCAACTCGATTCGTACCATCCTGAAGAAGCTCTTGAGACCCTCCGCCAGCTTCGTCAGCTTCCATCTCCTTATCGGGACGACCCCGTCATCGATCTCCGCGAATCATTCACGATCGGGAACAAAGACAAGGAGAATTCAGAAAAACTCCTCCGAACTGCTGCGCAAAAGGCGTCCGCACAAGGCAAGAAGCTGGTCTTTGCAAAAGCTGAACAATACCTTTGCTACATGAATCCTCAGCACCTTGCCAGCCCGCCTGAATGCAAAGAGGCTTATGACACTTACTTGGCGGCTGGAAACATGGACGCTGCAGCCAGCACGTTGCAATTGATGGCCGAGGATCAACGGTTGACCGGGCATGATGACAAAGCCATACCGCTTTACGAGCAGGCGATCCGAACGTTCCTCGAAACCACCGATTATGAAAATGCAGGTGTTGCTCTCAACAACCTCTCGCTGATCTACGAAATACGCGGCCAGTTCGCTCTTGCCGAACAACAGTATTTGCAAGCGAAGAAGTACTTCGCGGCCGTCAATGACCGCATCAACCTAGCCATCGCGATTTGTAACATCGCCGACATTGAAACCTGGCGCGGCAACTTCCAAGCAGCAGAACAGATGTATCGACAGAGTTGGGAAATGCAGGACGCCGCCAAGGCTGCACAGGATGAATCTCCGCACATCCAGCACGCGAACCTGCTGCTGATGAGAGGCCAGCTGAACGAAGCGACGGCGGAAATCACTGCTCAGCTTGCATCTCTGCGCACATCGAACAGCAATCCCTGGGAGACCGCGAGCGCACTCACCACGCTCGGCGAGATCCAGCGTCATCAGGCTGATTTCGATTCTTCAAAAAAGAATTTCGATGAAGCTGCCCAGGTACTCAAGAGTGCAAACGCGTCCACCGCTGCGAATGATGTGAACCTCGCCGAGATATCGGTCGATCGCGGCCAGTTCGAAAACGCCGAGCGCCAGCTTCGCAAGGCGATTGCAAACTTGGAAACGGACAAGGATCTCACCACAGAGTTCAGCGCAAGTATCTTGCTGGCGAGGAGTCTACTCGGTCAATCCAAGGTCACTGAAGCCCGTGCGGCTATGTCAAAGGCTCGAACTTTGATAGATGTTCGTGCCTTCCCTATTTACTCTATCCCCCTCGAGACCGTTGAACTCCAGGCCAAGGCCGCGGCAGCGCCCGCGGGCGGCCGCGAGGCGCTTCTCGTCGCTCAGCGTGATCTGAAAGTCATTATCAACCGCGCGCATCAGATCGGCTTCTACAACGCGGAGTGC
Organism: Acidobacteriota bacterium; assembly: GCA_021818105.1. GTDB lineage: Bacteria > Acidobacteriota > Terriglobia > Terriglobales > Acidobacteriaceae > Telmatobacter. The sequence continues at coordinate 4,772 of JAKAFB010000012.1, read as the reverse complement.
GAAGCCCGGCTGGCACTAGGCGAGGTGGAAACGAAGCTATCGCCTGCAACAGCAAGCGCCCACCTTACCGCTCTCGCATCCGACACATCCAAGCGCGGCCTCCGTCTCTATTCTGATGAGATCAACAGGGTCAACGGGCATATGGACTCCAAGACACTAGCGTTGAACAAGCCCTCGCGCTAGCGAAGAGCGAAGATTTTTATCCACGTGTCACGACGGCTTCGAGGCGCCCGGCGTGACAACATCTTTTCTCCGCGCTTCCGGAATGACTTCAACCCCGTTGGTTCCCGTTCTCAACCTTCCTCCTCGGTCCGAAAACGCGATTCCGCGAGTTCCAGTCGGTAATGGTAAGTCTTTGGGCTGTGTCTGAAGCGCCCACACGATGATTTGGCGCCGGATCGCTGTCGGCCAGTCTTCAGGAATGACATTGGAATTCTGGAGAAGACCGCCAATTCATCGGCACTTACCCTTTGCGCAGGTCCTCGGCAATCAGCGCAAACTCATCCAACGCGGCCTGCAGATCTTCGACGATCTCCGCGGCAATCACGTCCGGGGCAGGCAGATTCGCAGCATCTTCCAGGCTTTCGTCCTTCAGCCAGAAGATGTCGAGGCTTGCTTTGTCGCGCTTCACTAGGTCGTCGTAGGTGAAGGCATGGAAGCGCTCCGTCTCCTCCCGTTTGTGGCGATTGTCCGCCTTGTAGCACTTTACAAAGTCGTCCAGGTCCTCGCGCTTTAGCGGGTTTGTCTTCAGTGTGAAGTGCTCGTTGGTGCGGAAGTCGTAGATCCACAGCTTCTTCGTCCACGGCTTCTCGCTGGCCACCTTGCGATCAAAGAAGAGCACATTCGCCTTGACCCCCTGGGCGTAGAAAATGCCCGTCGGCAGGCGCAGCAGCGTGTGCACATCGCAGTCATGCAGCAGCCGCCGGCGAATCGTCTCGCCCGCGCCACCCTCAAACAGCACGTTATCCGGCACCACCATCGCGGCCCGGCCATCCACAAAAAGCAGGTAGTCCGCTTCGCCGTACCCGTGGCCCAGCGAGAACTCGCGCACGGCAACACCGCGGCCCGCATCAATATTGGCGTCGGCGCGGTCCTGGATGATCCAACCTCCTTGCTGAAGCAGGTGGTCGATCGTCTGTCTGGCTAGCTCTTCGGGTGTAGATCCCATGAAAGACCAAGTTTATCGCGAGCTAGTCGAGTTTCTCGATCGCTTTCAGCGAAACGTTCTGCTCCGAGCCATTCGATGTTACCGAGCACATGAAGAGCAAGGAGATCGCACTGAGTCTCTGAGCCTTGGAATTCGTTATCCACTCAATGCAGCACGGCCTGCAAGATCGTCCGGGTTAGGGAAATATCTCTCTGCAACCACGGCAGTCCGGCGCGGCGACGGCCGGCTGATGTCGGGCTCGCGCGCCAGGCGAACCGCGGCGATAATCGAGGCGGCAATCACCAGCGTGGAGGCAAACCGATCCTGCGTTCGTCTTTCTTCTTCCATGGTTCTTCTTCGGTCCTGCTCCTCCCGGGCGATGGCCCGCCGCATCAATCCCATCCGCGTGCCACCTTTCTCAGTGCGTTGACCGACAGCCTGGCCGAAAGCCGTCCCCGGAAGATCTCAGCCGGCAGGTAGCGGCGCCTGGTGTGACACAGCGGACACTCTGCGATCACCCAGCAGTCGGGTACGGTCTCCACCGGTGCCGGGATGTTCTCCCCGCACGCCTTGCAGCGAACTGTGAAGTCATGAATCTGGTTGGCCGGACCGTGGAACATGGATAGGAGTATAGGCGAAGATAGGGCGAATATTCCAACATTCTCTGGACTCTTTTCTGCTAATCGCACTGGGGGGAACACGCCGGCCTTCGCGCTTTTCTGGGGCACAGTCCTTTGGCTGGAAGCAGCACCGCGCACACACTCGAAGCATGGAACATAACAAGAACACCCACATACCGTTTCAGCAGCTTCCCCTGGAAGCGAAGGTCCTTCTCTTCATCACCGCGATGGCTCAGATGGGGCACTACCGCAGCTGGCCGCCCACGCCGGCTGAGGTCCGTGGCGACCTGGAAGAGTTGTGGAATCGGGAGAAACTGACAGAGGCCGATTTCCAGGATATGCCGCATCTGTCAGAGCTGGTGAACCAGTGCATGGCGAAGTATGCCGTGAAGAAGCGGTGCCGCACGAGAAGGTAATGAGGTTGCATCTCAGCTTTCCGCGCCCCAGTGCGTATACTGGCGTACGTGTCTGAGACCCGTGACAAGCGCCGCCGCAACGATCTGGATCTCTTCGTGTTGGCTTTGCTAAACGAGGGTATCGCTACCCCCTACGAGCTGAAGCAGGCTGCGGGACTTTCACCCGGTGCGACGATTCCTGTGCTGCGCAGACTGGTGGACCGCGGCATGGTGTCGGTCGGCAAGGCCGGCCCGCGCGGACGCACGGGCCATCGCATCACCGCCGGGGGCCGGCGCTTTCTCAAGACCGGCTGGCGGGAACTAGTCGACGACGGCCCCAGCGGCGACCTTGACGCAGACCTGCGGGTGGCGCTGCTCGCTCTGGTTGTCGGGAACGACCGCCGCATGGCTCAGGACTTTCTCAAGCAATCGGCGGCGCGGAAGCTCGAAGAGACCAGCAAAAGGGAAGAGGTGGAAGGCACAGCTTCCCTTCCGCCACTGGCGCAGTGGTATCGAGGGCTTCGCTCTACGTCCGCCAAGACCCTTGTTCAGGGAGAGTCTGCGGCTGCGCTAGCCATGGCGAAGGCGCTGCCCCGCACCAAGCCTGTGCAACAGAAGAGGACCCCTACCAAGTCCAGGTCCTAGAATCCCGCACCAGACTGTTCCTAATAGTCCGCACGGGATATACGGTCGGAGAGGCCGATTCCCCTGCCGTACATCTGTATCCAGACGCGGCGTCATGTTCCTGTCTCGTCCAGAACGCAATTGAAGCGACGATGGCTAATTTATCGGCACTGATCGATGTAAATAGCTGTTAATAAATGATTTGAAAAGAACCTCTGATTCCTAAATCAATCCGCCGCATCAGCCTAATAGAACATTTCTTCATTGCACGCATTGGGAAATTGGAGAGGTAGTGAAAGAGTTACAACATGTATGACGAATATGCAAACTCGCGAAATCAGCCCGATGGAGATATTTCTCATGGCGGCAATCGCACGCGGAGGCTTGCGGACCCTGTACGCCCTCCAGCAGGAAGCGGGTCGGCAACCCGGCAGCGTCAAAGGCGTGCTTGGCCATTTGGAGGCGCAGGGACTTCTGAGCCGCTCGGTTGGCACCAAGCGTGGCCGCCGTGACATGACAGTGACGGAGGCTGGCGAAGAGTGTCTCAGGAACGAATGGCACCAATGCCTTGACCCCACACGTGAGATCGAGTCCGTTCTGCGCAGCGCCACGAGCGTGGACGGCCATGCAACGCCGGCTCACGCCGATCGAGATCCACGCCCAACTGCGCGAGAGGTACGAAAGCCGCCGCCGGGGATTCGAAGAACAGCTACTCGAAGACTTCGCCGCCTATCTGCAGGAGGATTACGGCCGATGACATGACGATCCAGCAAGAGGGCCTCAGGGCCCCATCTCGTGAAGAACGCTCTGCTCTGGACCGCAACGCTCATGCAGAGTGCATTGAGGTTTTGGACATTCAGCGGCAAGGAGGGTGATTCTTGCGGAAAGGACTAACCCGGTGACAGCAAAGCAACACAAATCCTCTCAAGCGAAGTCCAGGATTCTTCCTTGGCTTCCGCAGCCGGCATAGCCGGCTGTCATCGGAGATCCACATGGTACTTGAAGCAGGCATTCGTCCTGCGAGGGAATCGGCGACTCGGCGGTCGTTCCGGCGGTCCTCTCGTTCCACGCTTAGCTCGGCTGAGCCCAACCTCGAGCCCGACGTGATTCCTCTGAACCCGAGGCTTGCTGCGCCACAGCAAGACAGGAGGGCCGCGCTTGACCAGGCCGTCTCCCCTGCGCACCCGGTGGAAGATGACTTCGGCGGGCTTGAGCCGTTTGTCGATGCGGAGGTTGTCGGCAGGTTCCTTGGCATTGAGCCGAGGCGCGTGCAGGAGTTGGCGCGCGCCGGGCAGCTGCCTGCATACCCGATCGGTGGCGGCAAGCACAGAACCTAGCGCTTCCGGGTATCGGAGATCGCCGAAGCAATGATCGCGCCCAATCCCCCGTCCGCTGCTAACATTCCTGTGGCAGTTCCTGGAACCAAGAGGAGAAATCGACTTGGCTAAAGGGAAGGTATCAAAGAAGATGCGGGCAAACGGAATGACTTGGGTTTACCGCTTTCAGACCACGCGGCCTTCGGACGGCGCACGTGTTGAGAACACCCGGGTAATCGGCCTGGTGAAAGACATTGGCGACTCAAAGGATGCCGCGTGGCGAGAAGTCGGACGCCTCGGTCTTGACAACAACTGGAACGTGGGCGGCAAGCCCACGTTCCGACAGCTGGCCGAGCACTTCCGAGCGCGCGAGCTCCGGAAGCGCTCGGGCATCGGCGTGAAGGCGGAGGAGACCTCGGAAACCGTCGAGACACTCCTCGATCGCTGGATCCTCCCCCGCTGGGGTGATATGGAAGCTGCGCAGATCCGGCCTCTGGAACTCGAGGCCTGGTTTGAGGCGCTGACTTCCACCCCGCAGGGGAAGCGGCGCAAGCCTCTGTCCTGGGCGTCGGTCTCGAAGCTCAAGTCCGTCATGTCGCAGGTCTTCAAGCACGCGCAGCGCCACGAACTCATTCCGGCTGCAGTCGACAACGACGGCAGACCGACCAAC
>JAKAFB010000135.1 GCA_021818105.1 Acidobacteriota bacterium | reverse complement strand
CAGCGCACAGCAGCGAGAGAATGGCAAATGCTGCACGATAGGTATGGTGGACGAGCACTTGCGCTGCCAGCAGCGGAGCCATCAGCGCCCCCGCGCTCCATGAGAAGTTCAGGAAGGTGAGAATGGCCGCGCATCGCGCGGGAAAATTCCGGCCGGCAAGCAGGCTCACAGACGACATGGGAACCCCAGTGCAGATGCCCAGCAGGAAGAACAGAGGCAGGAGGAGCAGCCGACTGGTCATGGCGATGCCCGCACAGCAGACCGCCATGCCCACAAACCCAGCCCCGATCAGACGCGAGTAGTTCCCGCGACAAAGCAGCGCCCCCAGGGACGTTCCGCCGTAGTAGAGCAGAAACATCAGTCCCGATTCGCTATCTGTGAGATGAAACGAGGAAGCAAGCGAAGGCAGCAGCGGTCCACCCACCGCATGGACCACACCCGTAAGCGCAAACACCGGATGCAGGACGGCGAGGCTCGCTCGGCTTGTGCTGCGGGGGCCTGGCGGCATCGCGGTCAGCTTCGCTTTCCGCGGGCACGTCGCGGATGGGGCGGACAGGTGGATTCGCGGATGACGAGTTCCGGATGGATGGGCACTACATCTGGAAACGTCGCCTGCCCGCGGATGCGCTGCAGAAGGATGCGCGCGGCGACCCTGCCCATCTGCGCCAGCGGCTGGCGAATTGTGGTCAGGCTCGGGTTGTGAAAGGCAGCGCTCTGAATATCGTCAAAGCCCACCACGGAGACATCGGCCGGAACGCTGAGTCCTTTGTCCATCAGCGCACGAATGGCGCCAATCGCAGAGATGTCGTTGTAACAGATGAGCGCCGTAAAGTCGCTGCCGCGCTGCAGCAATTCCATCGCCGGCTCGTAGCCCAGTTCCGGGGTAGAAACGCGAAGTTGCAGTTGGACGGTAAGCTCCGGCGGTACTGCCAGCTTCAACTCCCGCGCCACCGCCATCAGGCACTCCCAGCGGTCATCCGCGTCCGAGCTGTGGCTGCCGCCGCGCATGAAAGCGACCCTGCGGTGGCCCAGCTGATAGAGGTGGCGCAGAGCCAGCTCCGCCGCACGGCGCTGATCCAGCACCACGTTGGTCACACCCTCAAACTTGCGGTGGCCCGCTACTGCTACGACCGGCAGAGGCAGGCTCTTCTCCAGAATCGTGTCAATCAGGACGAACCCCTCCACGGAGCGGTCCATTAACAGGCGAGGGTATTCCTCAATCAGGTCGGGCTTGCGACGGTGGCTCGCCGTCAGGTAAAAGTAGCCCTCCTCAATGAGGAACTCTTCCACACCAGCCAGCACCTGCGTGGCATAGTTGTCGCTCAGCTCCGGGACCAGCACACCCACGGTGAACGTCTGCCGCTTGCGCAGTGATCGTGCGTAAAAGCTGGGGCGGTAATCGAACTTGGTCGCCGCCTCAATTACCCGGTCGCGCGTTTCCTGCGGAATCGACTTCACACCGGGCGCGTTGTTGAGCACCAGCGAGATCGTCGCGGGTGAGAGGTTCAGATACTCGCCCAATGTGCGCAGGCTGATTGGCTGCCCCGCAGGAGGGACCAAGCCTGGTTTCGTTCTCTTTGCCATGCACTCCAGTTGTAACACTGCGGGCGCAGAGTTTGCCGTGCTCTGCGAGCTTTCGCAACCGTGACCACATCTATCGCGAGGTTCGGATTGGATGGCGGCTCCGTCGTGAGCATCACGAGCCCGCTCCCGGGCCTCAGCAAAGAGAAGGTGTAGTCGATACCGACGGTCTTGAAAACGCGAAAATCGATTCTCTTGTCTTTTAGATTCAATGGCTTACGCCGTTGCACACTCGGCTGTTTTTGCACCGTTTCTGGTTCATTTCGGGCGCGTGTGCAACTGAGTGTGCAACCGATTTTGGCTTGAGGTGAAGCGTGCACTTCGAGCGCTCAGAAGCATGCGCTACTGATGCGCGAAGCCCGTTGCTGCGCCCGCAGTATGCGTTGCGATGCCCGCGACATCCGGCAGCCACCACATCCTCGAGCCGTGCTTCTTGAGCCAATATCCCACACCTGTACCGTAGGCAACGATTCCTAGACTCACTGCGAATTGTCCGGCTTGCGACGAAGGCATGATCGGATTGCCTTCCCGACATTGATGGCTCGCGATACAACTCTGCGTCAACTCGACGTCGAGAAGCGCGGTGCCCAAGTGCAGCCCGGTGGCAAGAAGAAACTTTCCATCGATGACACGCGAGCGCTTTCCAGTCGCAGGCGGCGCGTTGTTGACGACCATCGCATAGCCATTTCCCCCGCCCGGCACGATGTTGGGTGCTGAGTTTCTTGCTGTCAGCATCATTTGCGGTTGCGCCTGTGGCGCCTGCGGGAGTCCATCCTGCGACGAACTCTCTTGTGCGACGCACGCATGAGCTCCAAGGACAATCATCAGTGCCCCACTCAGAATCGATACTGTTTTCACGCCATCCCCCAGCCACGCTGGAGGCGCGGCTGGAGGTTGTATCGGCGGATCGTACGGTCAGCTTTGGACTGGCGCTTTTTGAGACAGTCGCAATAACGAAAGATTGGCGCATGCTAATGTGGGATCGCTCTTCAACGATCCTCTTAGCGCAGGACGCCCATGAGCCGGAGATGGCTCCTGAGCTTTAGCGCGTCATGGCGTAGTGCACCTGTTCTTCGATTGCGGCGATCTGCAATGGTTTGCGATTCGCGCGCACGAGCGCCGCATTCACGTGGCCGAGATAGGTGGTCTTGAATTGCTGCCAGGCTGCGGTCTGGGCATGTACCGCCTTGCTCATTTGGTCGAAGATGACCAGCGACTGCGAGGGAGCAGCCCGATGACCGCTTTCCACCATCTGCAGGGCAACGCCCAGCCCGGCATTCGCTTCGGCAAGTCCGGCGGTGCTTTGCCCGTCCTTGTCCTCGTCGCCGTCCTCTCCGCCGCGAATCTTCAGCAGTCGCGCGAG
>JAKAFB010000134.1 GCA_021818105.1 Acidobacteriota bacterium | reverse complement strand
ACATTCGCAGGCCGAGCGAGCTGGAGCGCTCAGACTACGCGGTGAGCGCAAACATTGGACGGACGCTCTCAGCATGCAGACAGGCGGTGGTGGATATTCGATGCTGCGTGGACTGGCTGGAGATGCAAGGCTACGAGCACTTTGGCGTGCTGGGCACGAGTCTTGGCTCCTGCTATGCGTTCCTGGCGAGCGCGCATGACAAGCGGCTGAGGGTGAATGCGTTCAATCATGCGTCAACGGCCTTTGGCGATGTGGTGTGGGCAGGGCAAAGTACGCGGCACATTCGCAAGGCATTGCAGGATGCAGGACTGACGCAGGAGCGGCTGCGGGCGCTGTGGGCCGCGATCAGTCCAGTGAGCTACTTTGAGAAGATCATGAGCGAGGAGGCGGGCGGGGCGCTGAAGAAGGCGTTGGTGGTGTACGCGGATTATGATTTGACGTTTCCGAAGGAGTACTCGCTGCAGGTGATTGAGGCCTTTGAGCGCGTGGGGCTGGACTTTGAAAAGCGCCTGCTGCCCTGCGGGCACTATACGACGGGCGAGACGCCGTTCCAGTACATGGATGGATGGTTCATGGGCTCGTTTGTGTATCGCGCTTTCAAGGCGCTGCGCGAAGAGAAGGCTGCGGGTGCGCGTGACGTGGCCGCGCTGGAAGAAGCGGCTGAAGAGGAGACCGTTTCGCAGTAGAGGCGCGCGATGCGAAAGGCAAGGCCCGGCGTGGATGCCGGGCCTTCGTGTTTGTGGCGCTACCAGGTGAGGGTGACGGTGACCGTCTTCCAGCCGGTGCCCTGCGGGAAGTTGAGCACGAGCAGTAATGGAGCGTTTGGATTTGTGAAGGACCAGCCATCCATGGCAGAAATGGCTGCTACAGCTTTGCCTTTTGATGAGTTGGTCTGCACCTTCGGAAGCAAGGAGGCGTGCCGGACCAATTCGGCAACGGCTTGGCTGCCACCGAGGCCCTCGAATGTCAGCGTCAGCTTGTGATCCCCATACACGGAGTGAACGACGCGGAATCTAGAAGTCCGCGCACCGGGAATCGGAGGCTTGTTGAGCATCGATGTATTACTTATCGATCCGCTGGCAAATCCAGAGGGAACCAGGTCGACTTCTATGGGTGGCGTGGGAATGCTCAGCTCGTTTGGCAGGAGCTTCTTGATGTTCGCCCGCACTTTTGCGAACTGGCCTAACACGGCTCCCGGTTCGTCGCTTCGAAGTTGCCACCCAGCGTCATGTAAGTCAGTCATATCTACGAGGAGCCTGTTGCCCTGACGATTGAAATCTAGATTTACCTCTCCGCTTGGGAGTTGGAGATTGATGATCTGGGCCTGGTCCCAACTTGCCGGTAAATGCGGGTTGACGGTGATGGTTTTGGATTGCGCGTCGATGGAGATGCCGAAGAGGCCGCGCAGCGTGGGCGTGATGACCATGGCGGACGACCAGAGCTGATGGCTTGTGCTTCGTCCGAAGGGAACAAAAAAGTCGCCGGAGAGTAGCTCAGTGACGGCGCCGAGGTCCTGCGCGCGGGTGAGGTTGGCGTTTTCCATGAGGAGTTGATAGCCGGCGAGGGGCTGGTTGCCGCGGTACTCGGCGAGCGCGGCCCAGCCGGTGAAGAGCGGCCAGACGGAACCCTGGTGGTAGCTCATGCCGTCGTAGTCCTTCTCAATGTTGGCTACGTCGCGCAGGCCCCAGTCGGTCGAGAGCGTGGCGGAGGCGAACTGCGTGAGGCAACCTTCGGTATGCGCGAGGATGGGCTTGCCTGACCACCATGCGAGCGCGGGGTAGACGGTGGTGGTGTTGTCGGTTGTGTTGTTGAGGTCGTGACTGAAGGCGTAGCAGCCTTTTTGCGGGTCGTAGTATTCCGCCTCGATGGTGCTGGCGATCTTGGCTGCGCGGGCCTGCGCCGCGCTGGCTTTGGCGGCGTCGCGGAGCAGGTCTTCGATGCGGGCCATGGCGGTGGAGGCCTGCTGGTCGAGGAGGGCGAGATAGACCTCCTGGTGAGGCATGCCGGTGGGCCAGCTCTCCACCCAGCCGGTGCCCTGCGAGTTGTCATAGATGCCGTCGTGGTCGGTGTCGTGGGCGGGGTCGGTCTCAAAGGCCCAGGCCATCTCAATGGCGTCGCGGTGGGTAGTGAGGAACGCCGTGTCGCCGCTGGAGCGGACGTAGTCCTCGACGGCGAGGAGGAAGAGAGGGGTTGCGTCGGCAGCAGCGTACATGTAGGGGAAAGCGTGCCAGTCGACGTTCGCGGCGGTCTGCGAATACTCGTGCATGATTTTGCCGTCGTCGCGTTGGCGGCGGATGAGGAACTCGAGTTCAGCTTTGGAGAGGGCGAAGTCGCCGAAGCCGTTGACGGCGTAGAGGGTGTAGAGCGCGTCGCGGCCAAAGAACCAGCCGAAGCCGGGGCGCGCGGAGTCGCCGGACTCGTAGTAGCCGGCGACGAGTGCGGTTTCGCCAGTGGGCTGGGCAAGGGCGCGGAGCTGTTCGATGGAGACGACGGCCCACTGGAAGGCTTCGTTGAGGGTCTTGTCGGGTGTGTTGATGCTGGTGGAGGAGGCGAGCAGCTTCTTGTAGCTCTCAGCATGCGCGGCGTAGCTGGCGGCGATGGATTGATTGAGCCGGGCGAGGGTTGCGCCGAGCGCGGCGTCTGTGGCAGTGGCGGTGGAGGTGCCGATAGCCATGAGCAGCGGGAAGAGGCGGCCGTGGTCGCGCGCGGGGTCAATGTGGAGCTTGAGTTCGACGGGGTGGACCTGGGGGCGCTCCTGATAAGGCGCGAGGATGCCGGGCTCGGCGCCGGGGATGGTGACGGCTCCGGCGAGGTCGGGGTAGTCGGTGTGGAGGACGTAGAAGCCGCCCGCGCTGCCGGTGCGCGGCACCCACTCGGCGCCGGGGACGCCCTCGGTGCGCTCGGGCCACATCCAGCGCAGGTCGGGTGAGAAACGCAGCGTGAAGTTGGTGGGGCGAACGCAGTCGAACTGGAAGAGGACAACGGGACCGGTGCCGGCTGGCGCGTTACTC
>JAKAFB010000084.1 GCA_021818105.1 Acidobacteriota bacterium | reverse complement strand
GCATTCTGGCTGATGCCGAGGGGCACAAGGAACTCCTCACGCAACATCTCGCCCGGATGGGTTGTGATCCGCCGTACATTCCAACCGGCTGCAGGCCTCTTGATCGTCATGTGCGTGCCCCTCCTTTGACTGTACTCAGTGGTGGTCAGTTATCTCGACTTCGTGAGCGCCGTCGGTTTCCCATATAAAGCAGATGCGGTACTGGCCATTGATGCGTATGCTGTGTTGACCAGCCCGCTTTCCCTTGAGTGATTCCAGCCGGTTGCCGGGAGGCGTGCGAAGGTCATTCAGGCTGGCGCTTGCTTCAATCTGATCCAGCTTGCGAAGCGCCACGGCGGCAATGGACGACCAGCGCCGACTCGACCGAGCTTCAAACAACTGCTGTGTATCGGGGTCATGGAAGCTCTGGATCACCGCTTTGAGGGTATAACGCTCTCCGTTCTATGTCAAGCATATGACGGGAAGGAGCACACCCGGCCGTTCATAGCCGCTAGCCTCTAGCTTTTAGCTGCCAGCTTTGCTGCGCGGGTGCGTGCAGGATTGGCTCTATGTTCATTGTGCGATAAACGGGGGAAATTATCTGCAAAGTGTGCGGAAGAATTTTTGCGAGCCCACCCTTTCCGCAGAGGGCGCGGAAAAGGGTGGGGCAACCCTGCGGGCCTTTGTGGATTCCCACCCTTTCCGCAAAAGGCGCGGAAAGGATGGGGCACCCAGTTGATTGGCTCGGGAAGGGTGACCAGCCCGCCTCAGTGCTAAATTGATATCTTGAGATCTGGGCCACCCACGATTTAGGAGAATCGAATCAATGGCTGATCAAGAGAATGTGTTCCGGGCATACCTGCATGTCGCTACTTTTTGCGAAAAGGTTCTTCGCGAAGCAGATGGCGTGATGAGTCTTATACGGATGATCGACCGTTTCAACGTAATGGGTGAGACGGAAGAAATGGCTCCGGTTGTTTTGACCTTTATGGTGTACATCAGCTTCAAATCTGGATTCATGCGTGGCAAACAAAAAATTGCGCTTCGTCCGAAATCACCAACAGGAAAAGATTTGCCCGCCATGGAATTTCCTGTTCTTTTTGAGGGCGATGATGATCGAGGCCCAGCTCTGGGATTTCAAGTGAACTGGGCCGTAGAAGAAGAAGGGCTCTTTTGGTGGGATTTATATCTCAACGAGGAACTGGTAACACGGATGCCATTGAGGGTGACATACCAGAGGATGACACTGCCCAGACCTGGAGTTTGAAGTCCACTGAAGACGCGGAGGATACGGCAATCGGAGCTTGAGAGATGCTGATCGAGTATTCCCTCAACAAACCGTTAAGCTGTTTCCGCAGAGTTTCTTTTTCCACCAAACCGGAATCGAATTCCGCAAGACGTAATTCGATTGCAGAGATAAATTTTTGGGCTTGAAGATCGGCGTGCTGATGCATATTCCAACTCGCGCTGGAAAGCCAATCTTCGAAACCATCCAGAGCTTCTGCATCATCAGAGACCAGAAGATCCAAAAGGTGCTCGCGGATTTGGGCGACGGTAATCATGAGTGATAATTCTACCCCGAGAATGCCAATAATTAAGCGTGTCACATCCGAAGAGATGTGTAAACGCTTCAATGAAGGCGGATTTTGGGAAAAGGTCCAATCTGGAGAATGGACCGCGCATGTGCTTGAAAGTAATATCTCTACTCTCTTGACACAGGAAACGGTTGAGATTACTAGCGTCATGCTCTCATACCGCGATGCGAAAAATGATGAAGTCGCAAGAGTCCATCAGTTCATGAGACCAGATGGTTCCCTCGCTGCAAGTGGCCGCCCTGACCCGAAAAGGCTGGTACAAGACGGGGTCCTGTATAGGCTTGAAAAGAAATCAAAATCCATCAAGTAGTCAGGCAAGCGCGTTATCCCCATTTTTTGGGGGCCTGCGGGCTACCAACGCACCGAGGTCGCGGACTCTGGACTTGCTGCGTTCAGTATGCACGCTCGGAGGGTAATTTTCTGCAAAGGAGTGGTTGTTTTTTCGACGCAGCCCCCAAAGAGAGGTCCGTGACCTCCCAGGGTAGGGCCTGCTGGCCGTCCTTTTGATTAGTACAGATTGAGGGCGCGTGCATCCTGCCCTTTCGGCAAAAGGTACGGAGGGCCGCCGCTGCTTAGAAATAGGTGCTTGATGGAGGGCGGCTGCGGGTGCGGGATTACACGGCAGGTGCGATGGAGGGTTCGGGGGGTGGGGTGGGGAAGCTGCTCGTTTCCTGGTCCTTGTACTGGAGCTGGTAGAGCTTCCAGTAGAGGCCGCGGTGGGCGAGGAGTTCCTGATGCGTGCCCATTTCGCGGAGCTGGCCTTTGTGCATGACGAGGATGGTGTCTGCGCGCTGCACGGTGGAGAGGCGGTGGGCGATGAGGACGCTGGTGCGGCCTTCGACCATGCGTTCGAGCGCGCCGCGGATGCGCAGCTCGGTGTCGGTATCGACGCTGGAGGTGGCCTCGTCGAGGATGAGGATGCGGGGGTTGTAGGCGAGGGCGCGGGCGAAGTTGATGAGCTGCTTCTGGCCGGTGGAGAGCGAGGAGCCGCGCTCGCGGACGGGCTCGTCGAAGCCGCTGGGGAGGGCCTCGATGAAGTCGAGGACGTTGACGTCGCGGGCGGCCTGGCGCAGGGCAGCCTCCGTGATGTCTTCGTTGCCGAGGCGGATGTTTTCAGCCAGTGTGCCGGTGAAGAGGAATGGGTCCTGGAGAACGACGGCGAAGTGCTGGCGGAGGGTGGTGAGGTCGTGGTCGCGGAGGTCGACGCCGTCGATGAGGATCTGGCCGGCGGTGACGTCGTAGAAGCGCATCATGAGGCTGGTGAGGGTGGTTTTGCCGGCGCCGGTGTGGCCGACGATGGCGACGGTCTGGCCGGGCTCGATGGTGAAGGAGACATCTTTAAGTATCCACTCGATGCCAGGGATGGCGGCCATCTCGGCGGAGCTTGCTTCTGACTTTGCTGCCTGGTTGACGGTGGCGTGCTGGGCGGGAGTGAGCTTCTGGTAGGTGAACCAGACGTGGCGGAACTCGATGCGGTTGCTGCCGTCGCCGGGGATGGGATGTGCGGGGTTGATGATTTCCGGTGGGGTGTCAAGGAGCTTGAAGATGCGCTCGCAGGCGGCCATGGCGGCCTGAAGGATGTTGAATTTGTCGCTGAGGTCCTGGATGGGGCGCCAGAAGCGCTGGGAGTACATGTTGAACATGGCAAGGACGCCGATGGTGACAGAGCCGGCGATGACACCGAAGCCGCCCCACCAGATGACGAGGGCGATGGCGATGGCGGAGAGGAGCTCGACGGCGGGGTAGTAGAGCGCGTAGGCGAAGATGGTGTCCTTGAAGGCGATCATGTGCTGGCGGTTGACGGCTTCGAAGTCGTTGTAGGCGCGCTGCTCGCGGTTGAAGAGCTGTACAACGGTCATGCCGCTGACGTGTTCCTGGGTGAAGCTATTGATGCGTGCAATGGCGGCGCGGACGCGGCGGTAGCTTTCGCGGACGTGGTCGCGGAAGATGCGAGTGACGATGAGGATGAGCGGGAGGACGGCAAAGGCGAGCAGGGCCAGCCACCAGTTGATGCTGAGCATGACGACGGCCATGATGGTGAGGGTGAAGAAGTCGTCGACGATGGCGAGGATGCCGCCGGTGAACATTTCGTTGATGGCGTCGACGTCGGATGTGATGCGGGTGACGAGGCGACCGACGGCGTGGGTGTCAAAGAATCCGACGTGCATGCGCTGCATGTGGCGGAAGATGTCTCGGCGCAGGTCGAACATGATTTTCTGGCCGGTCCACTGCATGAGGTAGGTCTGGATGAACTCGAAGAGATAGGACGAGAGGATGGTGGCGAGGTAGATGGCGGCGAGGGCGGTGACGCCGTGCATGGGTTCGGCGGGCAGCCGCTTTGTGAGCCATGTGGTGGCTGGGCCGGGCTTGCCGGTGAGGTAGCGGTCGAGGGCGACCTTGACGAGATAGGGGCCGGCGACGTCACTGAGGGACTTGAGGGAGACAGCGACCGAGGAGACGAGCGCCTGCCACCAGTAGGGGCGCAGATAATAGCCCAGCCGCCGGATGAGGCGCGAGTCGTAGACCTTGCCAACCGGGTCCTCGTCGGCTTTGTGAGGCTCCGGTTTGCGCAGGTCGGGCTGCTTCGGGTTGGGCTGTTGGGGATGAACTTGTGCTTGGTCCGCCATCGGTCGGGTCGGCTCTCGTCTCTCTATATTGTACGGGGCAGGGTGGAGAAAGGTCGCGGGCGGCGGGGAAAGGTTTGCTGAAAGCGGCGCGGCGGCAAGGAGAAGCCTGGGCAGTTCGTTCGTAATAAGCCTTTGTGCATGCGCAGCAGGCGGTTACTCTGATTCTGCAACGAGGAGGCCTTGGATGCGTGATACAGGGGACGCAACTGCCGGGGGCGATCCGATCTATGCCCGGCTTGAGGATCAGATTGCCTGGTATGACCGCAAGAGCAGTGCTGCGCAGCGGACTTTCAAGCGCATCAAGGTGACGGAGATTCTTGCGGCAGCCGTCATTCCGTTTCTTGCCGGCATCAGCCTGCCGCATGACAAGCTGATCATCGCGGGCCTGGGCGTGCTGATTACGATTCTTGAGGGATTTCTGCACCTGAACCAGTACCAGCAGATCTGGGGGAGTTATCGCTCCACCTGCGAGGCGCTGAAGCACGAGAAGTATTTGTATCTGGCCAAGGCGGGGCCTTACGCAGGCTCGGCGGACCCGCGCGCGCTGCTTGCCGAACGGGTGGAGTCTACCGTTTCGAAGGAGGACGCGCGGTGGAGTTCAATTCAGCAGCAGGAGGGCAAGGCTGCTGTGAAGGAGTCCTAAAGCGACGAGGTCACTGCGCTCGCACGAACTCGGCCTGCCGCTCGATGGCGGGACGATGTGGAAAGGAATTCAGGGCGGCCACGTGGAGGCGGGCGTTTTCGGGGTTGATGGTGACGGTGACCACGCGGCCCTTTTCCGAATCGGCTGTCTGCCTGAGGAAGGCCCAGGTGGCCGTGGCTTTCTGGCCATCGAAGGTGGCCTCCTGAGTGCCCCAGTCGCAATCCGCGGGTTTGCATTTTCCCCACGCGTGGATGGAGAGCTGATTCCCCGTGGCGACGATCTCCAGCCTGCTGACGCTTCCGCGTTGCAGCGGGGAGGAATTTACCCAGGCGCCTGCGAGCGGACTTTCGGCGGACGCGGCGGTCGCTGTTGCAGCTGGGGTTGGCGCGCTGCCAGCGGCGCCATTGGTCGAGTTGCCGGGGGCGCCGGAGCCATGCCGCGCGAAGAATGTGGCAGCGGCAATCGCCAGTACGGCGGCCACGGCGACGCCCGCGTAGAGCGGAGTCTTTGAAGCGCGCGGGGCCGAGGGCTCATGGGCCGGAGCGTTCGCAGGCGGAAGTTGCACGGAGACGGTGGCGTGCACGGGCTCGCTGCTGGCGGTGCTGGATGCGCCGACGTACTGGCGAAGCGCGTCAATGAGCAACTGCACGTCAGAGTTCCAGCGCGTGTGGGCAATTTCCACGCTGTTGCGGAAGGCCAGATCTTTCAGATTGTCTGGCAACTGGTCAGGGTGGGGCATTCTCGCGTCATGCACCAGCACGGGAATGACCGCGATGTCGCGGGCCAGGGCGGAGGCGATTTCGAGCCGGACAAAATCATTGGGGTCGTCGAGACGCCGTTCGCCCGCATCTCCAGTGATGGTGGTCCAGGCGGGTCCGATGACGGCGAGCAGGACGCCGCAGGTGGCAACGTTGTCGTCGATCACTTTGCGAAAATCGAGCCCCGGCTTGATATCGGTCACATCCATGAAGACGGATTTCCCGCCAAAGGTTCGGGTCAGGTCGTCGAACAGCCGACCGGCTTCGCCTTCTGTGTCATCCCTGCGATAGCTGATGAAGATTGCCCGCCCCATAGCACTCCTCGCAAGCTGAAGAACCAGCTTGAATCAGTGCAGAAAGCATAGGAGGAAGCGCGGGTTTGAGCAAACTAAATCGGAGGGTGCGGGAAGGCATGGGCTACAATGCGGGATTCTGGCGCGTTCTCGACACTGGTTCCGAGATGCTCTAGGCTCAAAAGCATGAGCTTCCGGGAATTCCTTGGAAATTCGGGGACGGTGACGCGGCTGCGGGAGAGCATTGCGGCGGGTCGGTTTCCGCAGGCGATGATTTTGGCCGGACCGAAGGGGGCGGGCAAGTACACGCTGGCATTGATGCTGGCACGGGCGTTGAACTGCCTGGAGCCAACGGTGACGGATGGCTTGCCGGACTATTGCGGGCGGTGCCGGAACTGCGAGCGCATTGGCGCTGCGGAGAACCTGGAAGAACGCGTGGCCGAGGCTGTGGAAGCGCGGGAGGAGATGCGCGACGCGGACAAGCGCGAGACGCGAATCCTTATCCAGACGCACCCGGATGTGCTGATTGTGCCGCCGGACCCGCCGCAGTTACAGATCAAGCTGGGGCAGGTGCGGCAGGTAATTCACGTAGCGTGGTACAGGCCGCCGACAGAGGCGCGGCGGTCGATCATGATTTTCACCTCGTCGGCGTTTATGAAGGAGGCGGCGAACAGCCTGCTGAAGGTGCTGGAAGAGCCGCCGGAGCATGCGTCGCTGATTCTGCTGGCGGAGAATCCGCTGGAGCTGTTGCCGACGATGCGGTCGCGGGCAGTGATCCACAGGCTGGGGGCGCTGGCGGCGGCAGAGCTGGAGGCGCTGCTGCTGGAGCGCCGGCCGCAGCTGAAACGTGAGGACCGGTCGCTGGTGGCACGGCTGGCCGAGGGGGCGGTGGGGCGCGCGCTGACGCTGGATTTGAATGCGTATCTGCTGAACAGACAGAACGCACTGGTGGTGCTGCGGACGGCGCTGAAGGAGCCTGACTACTCGCAACTGTTTCGCATGACAGATACGTATCGCGCGGGGGCGGAGGGGCAGGAGAAGACGGTGAGCCTGCTGCGCGCGCTGGGCGGGCTGCTGGAAGACCTGCTGCTGGTGCTGGCGGGAACGCCGCAACTGGTGCGGAATGTGGACATGACGGCGGAGTTGGAGCGCATGGCGCAGGGGCTGAGCGTGGACTGGATTGACGGAGCGGCGCGAGCCATGGCGGAGTTGGAGCGCGGCATGCGGCGGAATCTGCTGCGGTCCCTGTCACTGGACGCGATGGCAGTGAGCCTGGGCCAGCGCTAAAAGGGCAAGACAACCCGTTCAATGGGCCGGGCATCTTTCAGAGTACAATCAGGCAAATCCACCGCTTGCAAGCCGGCATTCGACAGGGAATTCCTGGTCAGGGGCGTTGTCTTCGGATGCGGTCCAAAAGGCGGGGGTGATTGCCGATGGGTGTCCAAATGTCTGTCTTGTTGTGAGGTCTCACTCTTCCTTCAAAGGAGAACCCAGCCATGAACAGTTCAGCAATTTTGATTGGTGGTGAGATTGAGGGCAGCACAGCGACGGCCTCGCGTGCGCAGCGCAGAGGCGGTGCTCCAGCGCGGCCGCTCCATGCCTCGGGATACGGGCGGGATGAAGAGTTGGTGTACGGGCAGGCGGAGCTGTTTTACCTGCAGAAGCAGATCCAGGCACAAACGCCGATGGTGATTGTGCTGACGGATGGCGAGCGGGTGGAGGGCTGCATTGAGTGGTATGACCGGCGGGCGCTGAAGGTGCGTGGGCGGACGCGGACTCTGATTTATAAGTCGGCGATTAAGTATATGTACAAGATGGGTGACAGCGGGCAGTAATTGCGCAGTGAATCTGCGGCGCAGATGGGGCTTCCGCTGTGGGGATATAAGCCCCTTTATAACTTTGCGGGGTAAAAGATGCATGCGCTCAAGCCCGCACCCTTTAGGCAAAAGCCATTGCCTTTGAAAACAGCACTGCCGGTGGGATATCCCTAATGGCCGGCGCTATGTGCGGCTTTGCGGAGACGGTCGCGGATGGCGGCGCCGACGCCTGTGGCGGGAGGCAGCGGGCAGAGAATGACGGTGCAGCCCTGGGCATCGAGTGAGCGGAGGCCAGCGTAGAGATCACGGGCGAGATCCTCAGGCGCGGACCAGCGTCCCCATGGAAAGACGGCGGCTGTGGCGAGGCTACAGGGTAGCAGTTCGGCGGGAAGCATGAGGCCGAGACGGGCATCAGGATAGGAAGCGGCAGCAGCAGTGAGACGGGCGGGAAGCTCGTCGAGCGAACCCTCCACCAGGACAAGATGTGCTCGTGGGGCGTAATGGCGCAGGCCGACGCCGGGCGAGGGCAGGGCTTCGCGGGGCGTGGCTTCGAGGGGGCGTTGCGTCTGAAAGAGCATGACGGGGCCGGCGGTCTGCTCGATTTGGCTGGCGGTGACGGCGCCGGGGCGGTAGATGACCATGGGGCTCTGGTTGGGGTCGAGTACTGTGGATTCGACGCCGTGGAGGGTGGGGCCTGCATCGAGCACGGCGTCGATGCGTCCGTCGAGGTCTTCGAGGACATGGGCGGCAGAGGTGGGGCTGACATGGCCGAAGAGGTTGGCGCTGGGCGCGGCGATGGGAATACCGGCATGGCGGATGAGCTCGAAGGCGACGGGATGGGCGGGCATGCGGATGCCAACGAGAGGGCGGCCGGCGGTGACGCTGTCTGGCACGGCGGCGGAGCGGGGTAACAGGAGAGTAAGCGGGCCGGGCCAGAAGGCGGCCATGAGGCGCCGGGCGGTGTCGGGGATGTGCGTGACCAGCGCGTCAAGCATGGGGTTGCGCGCGACGGGGCCGGCAATGTGGACAATGATGGGATCCCACGAAGGGCGCTGCTTGGCGGTGAAGATGCGGGCGACGGCGGCGGAGTCAAGGGCATTGGCGCCGAGGCCGTAGACAGTCTCAGTGGGCAGGGCGACGAGCCCGCCAGCACGGAGGATCTGGGCGGCCTGGGCGATGGCATGGCGCGCCTCTGGGGTATCGAGATGGGCAGGGTCAACGGCCAGGCGCAGGGTTTTCACGCTTCTATTTTCGCTGTTTGCGGGCCGTGACGCCACCTACCGTATACTCACTGCAACCGATGGCGATTGAGACGGAGATCAAGTTTCGTGTGGCGGATGTGAGTGCGCTGGCCGAGCGGCTGCGGGCGGCAGGGTTCCGGCTGGAGACACCACGGCAGTTTGAAAGCAACGTGCTGTATGACACGCCGGACCGCTCGATGCGGGCGCGGACGGAGATTTTGCGGGTGCGCAGCTATGGCGGGCGGTGGACGGTGACGCACAAGCGGATTCCCGATGACGGCGTGGGCGAAGATCGGCATAAGCATCGCGTGGAGACGGAGACGGAGGTTGCCGATGGCACGGTGCTTGCGGAGATCTTCCAGTCGCTGGGGCTGGTGGAAGCGTTTCGCTATGAGAAGTGGCGCAGCGAATGGACCGACGGGACAGGGCACTGCCTGGTGGACGAGACGCCGATTGGGGACTTTGCCGAGCTGGAAGGTTCACCGGAGTGGATTGACGGCGCGGCGGAGAGGCTGGGCGTGGGGCACAGCGAGTACCTGACGCTGAGCTACGGGCGCATGTTTGAGGCGTGGCGGGCAGAGCACCACTCCGATGCAGAACACCTAACGTTTGGGGCGGTGGCAGCGACGAAGACGTAGGCAGAAGGTGCAGGCGGATAAAGAACAACGGCGGTGGAGAGAATCCACCGCCGTTAGCTTTTTCACCGGGGGGGGGCGCGATTACTGTTCAGCGCCGTGGCATTTCTTGTACTTCTTGCCGGAGCCGCAGGGGCAGGGGTCGTTGCGGCCGACCTTCTCACCCACATGGCGCTGCTGGGGCTGGCTGGCCTCACCCGCGCCGGCGCGGGCGGCGACTTCCAGCTCGCGCTGCTTTTTGCGGTGGAACTCCTTCTCCAGCGCATCAATGGTGGTGGATGGCTGGCGCGTGGGGATGGTGATTTCGCGGGGCGCGGAGGCACCGTTGAGGGGCTGCTCTGCGCTGGCCACGGGCGGCGCGGCGGGCACTTCGCGGCGCGGCTGAGGAGCGACCTCCACGGGCTGGCCGTCGGGGCCGATGATCTGCATCCGGAAGAGGAAGCGGCAGGTATCCTCCTGGAACTTGAGCATCATGGCCTCGAACATTTCGAAGGATTCCTTCTTGTAGGCCACGAGGGGATCCTGTTGTGCGTAGCCGCGTAGGCCGATGCCTTCCTTGAGGTGGTCCATTGAAAGCAGATGGTCTTTCCAGAGGCCGTCGATGACGGAGAGCATGACCATGCGTTCGTGATAGCGCATGGTTTCCGGGCTGAGTATCTTCTCCTTGGCCTCGTACTGCTCCTTGAGCTTTTCAAAGATGATGTCGCCAATCTCGTGGCGGGTGAGCTCTTGTGGATTGATGCCGGCATTGGAGAGGTTGAAGCCGAACTGGTCAAAGAGCTTCTGTTCGAGGCCCTTGAAGTTCCACTGGTCGGTATGTTTATCTTCGGGGGCAAACTCGTCGAGCATGCCGCTGAGGATGCCGCCGACGTAGTCTTCGAGGATGAGCTCACGCTGCTCGACGCCCTCGAGGAGTTGGCGGCGCAGGCCATAGACGGCCTCGCGCTGCTTGTTCATGACGTCGTCGTACTCGAGGAGGTGCTTTCGGGATTCGAAGTTCTGCGCTTCAACGGCCTTTTGTGCACCCTCAATGCGCTTGGAGATCATCTTCGACTCGATGGGCACGCCTTCTTCCATGCCGAGGCGCTCCAGCAGCGTGCTGACCCACTGCTTGGCGAAGATGCGCATGAGGTCGTCTTCGAGCGATAGGAAGAAGCGCGAGGCGCCGGGGTCGCCCTGACGGCCGGCGCGGCCGCGGAGCTGATTGTCAATGCGGCGGGACTCGTGGCGCTCAGTGCCGAGGATGAACAGGCCGCCTGCCTCTATGACTTTGTCGTGCTCCTGCTTTGCCTCCTCGTTGTGAACGGCGAAGGTTTCTTCCCAGTCGGGCTCGGAAACTTCAAACTCCTGGCCCTGGTAGTAGAAGCGGAGGAAGCCGGCGGGGGCCATGGGGTTGATGGCTCCCTCAGCCACGCTGATGGCGCGTGCCTTGCCTTTTTTGACGAGTTCCTGACGCGTGGTGAATTCGGCATTGCCGCCGAGGAGAATGTCCGTACCGCGGCCGGCCATGTTGGTTGCAATGGTGACCATGCCGAGTCGGCCGGCCTGGGCGACGATTTCGGCCTCGCGCTCGTGGAACTTGGCGTTGAGCACGACGTGGCGCACGCCCTTGCGCGCGAGGATGTTGGAGAGCAGCTCGCTCTTCTCAATGGACGTGGTGCCGACGAGCACGGGCTGCTGCTTCTCATGCAGCTCGGCGATGTTGTCAGCGACCGCTTTGTACTTTTCCCTGGCGGTGCGGTAGACGATGTCGGGGTTTTCAATGCGCCGCAGAGGCTTGTTGGTGGGAATGACGACAATTTCGAGCTTGTAGATCTTCTCGAACTCAGCGGCCTCGGTTTCGGCGGTGCCGGTCATGCCGCTGAGCTTTTGATAAAGGCGGAAGTAGTTCTGGAAGGTGATGGTGGCAAGGGTCTGGTCTTCCTTGCGGATGGTGACGCCTTCCTTGGCTTCGATGGATTGATGCAGGCCATCGGACCAGCGGCGGCCGGGCATGAGGCGGCCGGTGAAGGTGTCCACGATGATGACTTCGCCGTCTTTGACCACGTAGTCAACGTCGCGCTTGTAGAGGGCGTGGGCCTTGATGGCGGTTTCGACGTAGTGCTTGAGGTCCCAGTTTTCTGCGTCGGCGATATTGCCAATGCCGAGCAGATTTTCAATGGTCTCCCATCCCCGGTCCGTGACGCCGATGGTCTTGTGCTTCTCGTCGACGACGTAATCGCCGGAGAAGAACTTTTCGCCTTCGCCGAGGGAGATGCCCAGCTCAGCCTGGCGCTTGCGATCGAGCGATTCGACTTCCTCACCCATCTCCAGCTTGGGGATGATCTGGCGGACGCGGGCGTACTTGTCAGTGGTCTGGTCAGTGGGCCCGGAGATGATGAGCGGCGTACGCGCTTCGTCGATGAGGATGGAGTCGACTTCGTCGACGATGGAGAAGTAGTGCCCGCGCTGCACGCAATCCTTGATGTCGAACTTCATGTTGTCGCGCAGGTAGTCGAAGCCGAATTCGTTGTTGGTGCCGTAGGTGATGTCGGCGGCGTAGGCTTCGCGGCGCTCGTTGTCGTCGAGGTCATGGACGATGACGCCGACGGTGAGGCCGAGGAACTCATAGATTTTGCCCATCCACTCGGCGTCGCGCTTGGCGAGGTAGTCGTTGACGGTGACGACGTGGACACCTTTTCCGGCGAGGGCGTTGAGGTAGCAGGCGAGGGTGGCGACGAGGGTCTTGCCCTCGCCGGTCTTCATTTCAGCGATTTTGCCCTGATGGAGGACCATGCCACCGATGAGCTGAACGTCAAAGTGGCGCATCTGGACGGCGCGCCAGCCGGCCTCGCGAACCACGGCGAAGGCCTCGGGCAGGATCTCGTCGAGGACGGCGCGCTCGGCAGCCTTGAGCTCCTCGGGGTCAGTGATGCCCTGCAATTTGGCGGCGATGCGGGCTTTGAACTCGGCGGTCTTGGCGCGCAGCTCTTCATCGGAGAGCTTTTCCATCTCCGGTTCCAGGGCATTGATGGTGGCGACCACGGGCAGCATGCGCTTGACGGCGCGCTCGTTGGCGGTGCCAAAAACTTTGGTGAGAGCTTTATCGAAAAACACAAGGATCTCCGTCTACCAGTGTAAATGGTGGGCGGGAAAGCGCGGGCATGGGCTGGCGCGCGGCGATGGATCGCCGTTCGGGCGTATGCTAGCTGGCGGAAAGCCCGAGGCACGGCGGGTGGAGCGGGGAGCGAGCTGGAATCCAAGGCCAAAAGGGGGGGACTCATTATGAGTGAAGAAAGGGAGTTGCGGGAGCACGTGCTGGCGCTGCTGACGGGCGGGCACGCGCACGTGATGTTTGATGCGGCGGTGCGGAACCTGCCGGCGGAGTTGCGCGGGAAGAGGCCGCGGGGCGCGAAGCACTCGCCGTGGGAGGTGCTGGAACACATGCGGATTGCGCAGTGGGACATTCTGGAGTTCTCGAGGAACCCGCGGCATGTGTCGCCGGAGTGGCCCGAGGGGTACTGGCCAGCGAAGCGCGCGCCGAAGGATGACAAGGAGTGGAATGCGAGTGTGCGGGCGTTTCGCAGGGATTTGAAGGCGATGTGCGACCTGGTGGCGGATGAGGCGACGGACCTATATGCACGGATTCCGCACGGGACGGGGCAGACGATTCTGCGTGAGGCGCTGCTGACGGCGGACCACAACGCGTATCACCTGGGGGAGCTGGTACTGCTGCGGCGGCTGCTGGGAGCGTGGAAGTAGGCGTTAGCGGGTGTGGCCTGCGGTGATGAGGCGCTCGGAGACGGCTTCGACGATTTGCTCGTGGACCTCGTCGATGCCGAGGTTGCCTTCGATGAGGACGATGCGGTCGGGCTCGCGGGCGGCGATGTCGCGGTACTTTTGCCAGACGCGCTGGTAGAAGGCGTCCTGCTCCTGCTCGAAGCGGTTTTCGTCCTGGCCGGTCTGCTCGGTATGGCGATGGTTTCGGCTGCGGGCTCGCTGGAGGCTGGCTTGGAGCGAGGGCAGGAGGAGCAGGGTGAGGTCAGGCTGTAGGTTGCCGCAGATGAGGCGGTGGAGGTCGAGGACGACCTGGGAACCGAGCTCGCGGCCGCCGCCCTGGTAGGCCTCAGTGGAGTCAGTGAATCGGTCGCAGAGGACGATCTTGCCGGCAGCGAGTGCGGGCTCGATGATTTCGGCGATGGACTGGGCGCGATCGGCGAACATGAGGGCCATCTCCGTCATGGGCGCGAGCGCGGCGGAGCGGGAGTCGAGGAGCAGGGCGCGGATGCGGTCGCCGGTAGGGGTGCCACCTGGCTGGCGGGTGACGACGGGATCGAGACTGTGATTCTGCAGCCAGGTGGCGAGACGCTTGATTTGCGTTGTCTTGCCGGAGCCGTCGAGGCCTTCGAGTGTAATGAACAATCCGCGCGGCATGGCGAGAGTCTATCACCGCAAAGTAATGGGAGACGATGGCACAGCGGCCGTGATAGAAACAGGTATTCCCTGAGAGGTCAGAGCTGCGACGGCGGCGCGGTGAGCGTATGCCGGGTGACTTTCTTGCGTCCACCGCGACGAAAGTAACTTCCATAGCGGGCGCTGAAGGGTAGATCATCCGAGCGACGGTTTCGGTCCCGCCGGGCACGTTGTGTCTTGTTGGAACGTTCGCGAGCGCGGGGACCTGCGTTCGAATGGAGCAGAATGACCGTGAACCTCTCAGCCTTGAATCGAATTGCCTTATGCAGCGGCCTTGCGGCCGCTTTGCTGTGTGCCCGGCAACT
>JAKAFB010000083.1 GCA_021818105.1 Acidobacteriota bacterium | reverse complement strand
ACAACGGCAAAACGGTCATCCAGTACATCTACGACAGCCACTACGCAGGCGCGGCACAGGCCGCCGAATTCGTCACCGACTGGGCCTCGCTCAAGGACCGCATCGATCCCGCGCTCTACAACAACATGCTCCCGCGCCTCCAGTACCAGGCCGGCCACGCCATCGTCTGGCGCGATGCCGTCACGCAGTACTTCCTCAAGCTCAGCGGCATCCCCGACGCGCAGGGCCGCGCCGGTCATTATCCCAACCGCCTTGAAGCAGAGGATGCCCGCCTCATCGGCTACAAGGTCATCGACTTAAATCCGTGGGAGGACGCGTCGCGCGGGGAAGCAGTCTCTTGTGCAGAAAAAAGCTGCATCGCCGAATGGACCTACACAGGCCCCGCAGGCCGCTACAACATCGCCGCGCAATACTTCGATCTGCAGGGCGGCACAGCCCAGTTCACGCTCGAAGTCGGTGGCCAGCCCGTCGCTGCATGGACAGCCGACGCTACCTTGCCCTCGCGCCGACCCCACGGCGACAACTCCACGCGCTATATCGCGCCATGCGTCCAACTCAAGCCCGGCGAGGTCATCCGCATTGAAGGCACGCCCGGCGGCGCCGACCCCGCCGCGCTCGATTACATCGAGTTGCTGCCCGCAAGCCCTGCGCCGTAAATCCAAGAGCGATATCATGTGCAGCGTGCGCATTGTTCCTGGCATCCTTCGCTGCACCATCCCAGCGCTCTTCGCGTCTGCAGCTCTCTGCGCAGCCGCGCAGCCTTCAAACGATGCGCTCCTCGCCGCCCTCAACGCCGACTTCGCACGCCTCGCGCCGCAGACCATCCGCCCCGCCAACGGCTACATCCGCCACCCGTATCTCATCCCCGCGGGCTACTACAACCAGATGTGGGACTGGGACGGCTTCTTCATCGGCCTGCACTGGGCCAACCAGAACCCCGCCGACGCCAAGTACCTTCGCGACTGGGTGCTGAGCTTCGCGGCCTCGGCAGACAAGGACGGCTACGTCGCCGGCTGCATCACGCCGCAGGGCCCGCGCCCGTTGTTCGGCAAATTTGCCATGAAGCCGTTCCTCGCGCAGGGCGCGCTTGTCGCCGCCGAACAGCTCCACGACTACACATGGCTGCGCCCCGCGTGGCCTGCGATGCAGCGCATTCTCGACTACCGCAAGCGCACCCAGTTCGACTCCAACTGGGGCCTCTGGTTCTGGGACAACGCCATGCAGTCCGGCGCGGACAACAACGCCGCGCTCACCAACGACCCCAAAGACCCCAGCGCCATCCTCGCCGTCGATGCCTCCGTCTGGGCCATGCGTGAGTACGCAGCAATGGCCGTGCTCGCGCAACACCTCGGCCATCCCGCAGAATCCCGCGCTTACGCACAGCAGGCCGCGGCTACACGCAGCGCCATCCTCGCCAAACTCTGGTCGTCCACAGACGCCGCCTTTTTCAATCGCCGCCGCGACTCCGGAGCATGGATTCGCGTCCTCAGTTGGTCCAGCTTTCTGCCGCTCGTCGATGGCCTGCTGCCGCCCGCAGATGCGCGCCGCATGATCCGCTGCCACCTGCACAACCCCGACGAGATGCAGTCGGCCTACGGCCTGCGCAGCCTCGCAAAAAGCGACCCCGCCTACAACAACCAGGCCATCATCAACCCCTACTCCAACTGGCGCGGCCCCATCTGGATCAACGCGAATTTTCTTGATTGGATTGCTCTGCGTCGCTACGGCTTTCACGCCGAGTCGCGCTGGCTGGCGCGCACGCTCGCCGCCATGTTGCACCGCGACATTGCAAAGTGGGGCTCCATGCACGAGGACTACAACGCCGAAACCGGCGAGGGCCTCGCGCCCACTCCCGCACAGTCACCCGGAGGCAAGTTCGCGGGCTTCGTTGGCTGGAACCTGCTGGCGCAGGATATGCTCCAGTGCGAAAGCGGCCGCGGACACTGCATGACGCTGGACATTAAAACCTCCGGCATTCACGCTCGCCAGTAGCGAACCCTTGCGCCGGACGGCCGCCTATTTGCCGCTGACGATCTGCGCCGCGCGATTGTACGAGCCAAGGTTGAAGGTTTGCGTGTAGCCCATGGCCACCAGCTTGCGCCGCGCTACACTGCTGCGCATGCCGCTCTGGCAGTGCAGCAGCAGCACGCGACTCTTGTCCTTTACCTTGCGCGCCACCAGAGCCTCCACTTCGCTCAGCGGCATATTCACGGCGTTGGGAAGGTGCCCGGCCATGTACTCCGCCGCGGTGCGTACATCAATGACCATTGCGCCTTGCTTCAGGTGCTCAATGGCGGCTTTGTGCGAGATCTGTCCGGCGCGCTTCCACAGATAGAAGAGCACCACAACAGCAACAACAAGAACGATCGACGTCCAGTTCATAAGTTCCGGGTCGTCGTCCTGCACACAGACCCGCCCCCAATTTCCCTTCCCTTCGCGGGAATAGAAAAATTATTTCAAACCTTCGCTACTTCAACCAGAGCCGAGTAGAACGTGGGCGCTGCGCCCATATCCGTCAGCCGCTCGCTGGTCAGCACATTCTGGTTCACTCCCTCAGGATGCATCTTGGCCCAGTCGAGATGGCCGGCCACCACGCCCTGCGGCACGCTGCCATTCACCAGCGCCTTCAGCGTAAGAGTTCCGCGATCGTTCCACACACGCACAGCATCGCCATCCGCTATCCCGCGCGCTTCTGCATCACTGGGATGCATCTCCAGCCGCTGGCTGGTTCTGGCCTCCATCCGCCGGTGCCCATCCAGGTTGGCGAAGGTGGAGTTCATGTAATTGTCAGCCTTGCGCCCCAGAAACTCCAGCGGATAGCGCTTTGCGTCTTCGCTCCAGCGCGACTCCACAGGCGGCTTGAATGCGGGCATTGCGTCCAGTCCCTGCGCAGCCAGCACTTCGGAATAAAACTCCACCCTGCCCGTCGGCGTAGACAGCGGCCCGGATGTGTACGGCATGAAGGGCTGCGCCTCCGGGTCACGGTGAAAGCTGAGCGGTATGTGCCCCTGCTCTTCAAGATCCTCAAAGGTGATGTGTTCCATCCCCGGGTTCGTCGAGTGCCCATCCAGTCCGATGCCCAGCACCTGCCGGATCATCTGCTCCGGCGTGTCGCGGAAACAGTCCTCCGTAAAGCCCATCCACTGCGCCAGTTGGCTGAACAGCCACACATTCGACCGCGCCTCGCCCGGCGGCTCAATCGCCTGATTCGACATCTGCACAAAGTAGTGCCCGTAGGCGCCTTGAATGTCCGTATGTTCCAGAAATGTCGTCGCCGGCAACACGTAGTCCGCGTAGTCCGTGGTGTCCGTGAAGAACTGCTCATGGACCACGGTGAAGAGATCGGGGCGCATCAGCCCGCGCCGCACTGCGTTCTGGTTCGGCGCAATGGCTCCCGGGTTGGAGTTGTACACAAACAGCGCATGCACCGGCGGCCCATCTTCCGCGCGCTTGCCCATCTCCGTCAGCGCCCAGCCCAGCGTGGACATGTTCACCACGCGCGCCTGCCGCCCCAGCGGAGAGTCCAGCGCCAGATCCGGGCGCTCCAATTCCGCCTTGTTCCACTTGAACGCGCCTGAGGTCGAGAGCTGCCCTCCGCCGCCCCGATGCGACCACGCGCCCGTGAGCGCCGGCAGCATGGCGATGGCTTGTACCGCTGCGCCGCCATTCTCGCAGCGCTGCACGCCATAGTTCAGCCGCAATGCAGCAGGCCGCGTCGTCGCGTACTCGCGCGCCAGTTGCTCCACCTCGCCCGGCGTCATGCCTGTCCACACTGCCACGCGCTCCGGCGTATACTCGCGCACGCGTTCGGTCAGCCGCTCAATGCCGTGCGTCATCGCCGCGATATATGCGCGGTCTTCCAGCCCTTCGCGCAGGATCACGTGCATCATGCCCAGCGCCAGCGCCACGTCCGTGCCCGGTCGTATGGCAATGTGCCAGTCCGCCAGTGCCGCCGTACGCGTGCGATAGGGATCAATCACGATGAGCCGCGCACCGTTGCGCCGCGCCTGCTCCACCATGGGCCACAGGTGGATGTTGTTGCCGTGGATGTTGCCACCCCACGCAACAATCAGCTTCGCCAGCTTGAAATCTTCCGTCGGCGTGCCCAGCTTTTTGCCGTAGACCAGGTCCCACGCCACGCCGCCGGCAACCGAGCAAATGGTGCGCTCCAACTGGCTGCCGCCAAGGCGGTGAAAGAAGCGCCGGTCCATCGAGCCGTAGCCCAGCACGCCCATGGTGCCTGCATAGCTGTAGGGCAAAATCGACTCCGGCCCATAGGTATCGCTGATCTCCTGTAGCCGCGTGGCAATCGCCCCCAGCGCCTCTTCCCAGCTGATGCGCTCAAAGACCTCATGTTCACTGCCGCGCTTCAGCGGCCCTTTGGCTACGCCTGCTCTGCGCTTCATGGGATACAGAATCCGGTCCGGCGCGTACACGCGGTCAAGATATTTGGCCACCTTGCCGCACAGGAAGCCCTGCGTCACCGGCTGTGACGGGTCGCCCTCCACCTTCACCGCACGACCGCTCTCGTCCACCGTCACCAGCACAGCGCAACTGTCCGGGCAGTCATGCGAGCAGACCGCGTGCACAATGCGAAAGGGCGAGGAGGCAGCCGCCATGCCTTCATTGTAAGCTGTACCCACCCTGCCGCACGGAGAAACGCCAGTGAACCGAACCCTCTTCGCACTTGCCCTGCTGCTCGTCGTCCCCGCTCTTCACGCACAAGCGCCTTCAGCCAATGAGGCCGCCATCCGCTCCGTCATCGCCGCGCAAGTGGCCGCGTGGAACCGCGGCGACATACCCGCCTTCATGCAGGCTTACGAAGACTCGCCGGAGACCACCTTCATCGGCACCACTGTGCGCAAGGGCTACCAGCCCATCCTTGAACGCTATCGGAAGAGCTACGCCAGCCGCGACCAGATGGGTACGCTCACCTTCAGCGATCTCGCCGTGCGCCTGCTGCCCGGCTCCTCCGGCAAAGTTGACTACGCCATCGTCACCGGCCGCTTCCACCTTACCCGCAGCACACGCGGCGAAGCCACCAAAGACGACGGCATCTTCTCGCTCATGTGGCGCAAAGGGCCGCATGGCTGGAAGATCATCCTCGACCATACGAGTTGAGCAGCATGGCGGCAAATTTCCGGGCCGCTCCTTTCCATCCCGCCAAACTCCGTGCTGGAGCCAATGCGCTCCAGCATCATCCAATTGGATATGCCCCAACTCTTCATCGTGCGCGAATCAGCCGCAGTACGAGCTCCCATCGAGCGCCTCTTCCTGCTCTCCACAAGCGTCGAACTCGTACAGCAGGTGCTCAGGATGCAACCCGCGCAGGGCCGCACATCTGGCCATGTCACCGATGGAGACACCGTCCGCTGGCAGGGCTGGCAGCTCGGACTGCCGCAGGTGCACGAGAGCCTGATTGAAGACTTTCATCCGCCCGTCTTCTTCCGCGACCGCATGATTGCAGGCCACTTTGCCACCTTTGCGCACGATCACCACTTCATCGACCACGGCAGCGGCATCGTTGAGCTGCGCGATGAAGTTCGCTTCACCATGCCCCTTGGCTGGCCGGGCGCGCTCGTGGGCCGCTGCATCCTGGTGCCGCACATCCGCCGTCTCATGCGGCGGCGCTTCGCTTGCATCCAGCAACTCGCCGAGAACGATGGCTGGCGCTCCTACGTGTGAGACCATGTGATTGCCACAGGCCGGCCTCTTCACGCCTGCATCCATACACATTGTTCCCTCCTGTACACTGGACCCGTCACGCATCCTCACAGCCGCAGCATCTTTCGAGGAGACAGGCCTTTGCCGTCAGGGTCCAAGCGCATTCTCTTCCTGATTCGCAACATCGGCGACTACCACGCTCCACGCCTGCTGCGTCTTCAGCAACGTGCCCTTGAAGCAGGTGATGAGTTCCTCGTCCTTGAGGCCGCCGATCGCTCCTCCTTCTACGCACACCCGCAAACGCGCGCTGCGCTGCTCAAGCCATCGCTTCATTTCGTCGCCCTGCACGGCACCAGCCATCGCGACATCATTCAGAGGATCGTCCGCGAGATGCGCCGCTACAGGCCCAGCGTCGTTTTCGCTCTCGGCTACTCTGACGCGATTGCGCTCACCGGCCTCGCGACAGGCAAAGCCATCGGCGCACGCGTTTTCTTCCTGTCGGACAGTAAAGCCGACGACCAGCCCCGCCGCGCCGCAAGCGAAGCCGTCAAAGCGCGCATTCTGCATTGCTATAACGGCGCTCTTGTCGCCGGCGAGCGGCACAAGGCCTACTTCGCCAGCCTCGGCGTCAACCCCGCGACGATTCTCACCGGCTACGACGTCATCGATAATGCCTACTTTGCCCAGCGCGCCGCGCGCTTCCGTGCCAAAGCATCGCTCGTACAGGCACTCGGCATCGTGCCCGCGCGCTATGTTCTCGTCGTCAGCCGTCTCGTTCCGCGCAAGCGCGTGGACCGTGCCCTCGCGCTCTATGCCGCCTCGCGCCTGCCTGCGAGCAACGTGAGCCTGCTGCTCATCGGCCAGGGACCTGAAGAGGAACAGCTGTTCCAACAGGCCCGCACACTCGGCATCGCAGAGCACGTGCTTCACCGTCGCGAAGTTCCCAACAGCACCATGCCGCTCTTCTACACCTTCGCCGATGCGCTGCTGCTCACCTCGGAATACGACCAGTGGGGGCTCTGCGTAAGCGAAGCCATGGCCTGCGGCACGCCCGCGCTCGTCACCAGCCGCTGCGGCTGCGCGGGCGAAATCGTTCTCCACGGCGAAAACGGATTTGTGTGGAATGGTGCCTCTCCGGACGATGGCGCTCGCCTTCTCGATCAGCTTGCTCTGGATGCTGAAACGCGCTCACACTTCAGCGCAGCGGCGCTCCACGCCATCGCGCAATGGGACCTGGATCGCTTCGCACAAAGCGCAATGAGGCTCGTCCATGGCGACGACGCGCAGTGGCGAGCGGATGCAGAAGGGAGCCGCAACCCGGTATGAGCGCCCCTTCGACCACGAGCCCGAAACCCGGCCCGCGCAGAACGGTCATCTTCAACGTCTTCGGCCACGCCAACTCCGGCGACGCGGTGCTGCTCGAAACGCTCGTCGATGTTCTGCGTGAGTGCCGTCCCAATGACGTGCTCAGTGGCATCGCATTCGACCCAGCGTCAGAAGAGCGTTGGATGCCCGAGATTCCCTGGGCCGAGCGCATCGGCAACACGCCCAGCCGCACTCCGTTGGGCCGCCTCCGTCAGCTTCTCAGTCTTATGATCACCGCACTCATCGCAGTGAGTCGCGCCTTCCTGCCGCTGCGCTATCTGCTGCCGCGCCGTCAGCGCCTCGCCGTCGAGTCGCTCATTGACGCCGACCTCGCCGTCTCCTGCCCCGGCGGTTATCTCGAGGACTCCAACGCCTCCTACATCGTCAACCTGCTCTCGATTCTGCTCGCGGCCCGCCTGTGCAAGCGCGTGGTACTTGCGCCGCAAAGCATCGGCCCGGTGCACAGCCGCCTCGGCCGCTGGCTCATGCGCAGAGCAGTTCACGCTGCCCATCGCGTCTTCGTGCGCGAGCCCGAATCGCTCATCTTCATCGGCGGGCTCTTCCCGCTCTCCGAGCGCGACACCGCAATGCAAAAGGTACGGCTCGTCGGCGACCTTGCCTTCTGGTTTCGCCGCCCGCATCAGAGCCCTGTGGAGGAAGAATGCGCGCGCCTCGGCATCGATCCGAAGCGCAGCCTGCTTGGCCTTACTGTCGTGGACTGGAATTTTCCCCGCACCGCCGACCCCGAACTCGCGCGCTCTCGCTACCTGGAAAGCCTGTCCGGTTTGATTCGTCACGTACAAGCCGCGCATTCGCATCAGATTGTCATCTTCAATCAAGTGGCGCACGACCTCAGCCTCGCTCGCGAACTCGGCAGGCGCCATCCCGGCATCATCATTGACGCACTGGAGCGCGACGCCGGCGTCTTCTCCAAACTCATCGGCCTCTGCGATGTCTTCATCGGCACGCGCTTTCACTCCTGCATCTTTGCGCTCATGGAGAGCGTCCCGACCATCGCTGTCGCCTACCTGCCCAAGACCACTGGCATCATGCACGACCTTGACCTCGACGATCTCGTCCTCGACATCCACCACGTCTCCGGCGAACAGTTCATCGCCCTCTTCGAGCGCGCCGTCCGCGACCGCGACGAAATCCAGGCCAGAATCCGCCGCAATCTCTACGCCTACCGCCAGCGCCACGACGGCTTCCTCACCTACCTCGCGCACAACTCCTGACCTACCCGCATCCCCGTTGGATGCGCGCAAGCCCGCAGCATCCTGTACACTGTTGCCGTCATGAGTTGCCTCTTCTGCAAAATCATTGAAGGAAGCATTCCGTCGACGGCCGTCTACCAGGACGAGCGCTGTTATGCCTTTGCTGACATTGCCCCGCAGGCGCCCGTGCACGTGCTCGTCACACCGCGCGAACACATCGCTTCCATGGAGGCAACGACTGAAGCCCATCGCGCCCTGCTGGGACACCTGCTGTGGGTCGCAACTGAAATTGCCCACACCAAAGGCCTGGCCAAGGGCTATCGTCTGGTAATCAACACCGGCCCTGAAGGCGGCCAGACCGTCGATCATCTCCACGTCCACCTGCTCGGCGGACGCACGCTGCACTGGCCTCCCGGATAGCGCCGCACCCAGCGTGTGACGCAACAAAAAGGGCGCCTCCCGCCATGGGAAGCGCCCCTTGATGTATCCCGCAGGCTCTTACACCGGCTGCGGCTCGTATTCCTCTTCCTCTTCCAGGCCGTACCGGCGCAGCAGGTTCGGCAGCGACTGCGAGAATGCCGAGCGCGGCATCACTGTGTCGCAGCCTGCCTCAATCGCCTTCAACTTCAGGTCTCCCTGCAGGTGGTTCAGGAAGCCGACGATCGATGTGGCCTTCTTCAGCTTTGCCTTCAGCTTGGGAATCATGGTCATCGGCTTGGCATTCAGGTTGTTCAGGTCAAACACCACCAGAGTGGGCCGCTCGGCCTCGGGCGCTTCCGTCATCCGGGCGAGCACGTCTTTGTTGTCGCCCTTCACAAACTCCACCTTCACGCCCAGTTTGCGCGCCGTCTCCTGGATCTTCGCTTGGAAGAACAGATCCTCGATGAAGCAGAAGATGCGCGTCGGCGCGTCCTCGCGAATCGGCGCCGGCGCTGCCTGATAGACATCCGGGTAGTAGTTGCCATGCCCGTTGCCCGCAGTGGGAATCGTGGAAGCCGGCAGGTCAGCCACGTTGCCGTTTGCAACTCGATAGCTATGGTCCATCGGGCCCACAAAGGTCCGCGGGCCCTTACCCGAGCGCTGTTTGTCCTTCCGCTTACCCTGCTGCGGTGGGGCAATGCTGTTCCCCGGCTGCGGAGCAGGCGATGAGCCCTGCTGGAAGAATTTCTTCTTCTTCTTCCGTCCCTGGGCCTGATGGGCGGGTCGAGGCGGGTTGGCCTGAGCCTGGGGCTGCGGAGCCGCCTGTTGCGACTGCTGTGCCTGCCCCTGTTGCGCCTGGGCTTGCTGCGCCTGGGGCGCACCCTGCTGGCTGGACTTGTTCTTGCGGCGGCGCCGGCGGCGCCGATGCCCCTGCGACTGCCCCTGGCCGTTGGCCGGGGGTGGCCCCAGTTCCATCTGAGGCTGAGTCGGTTCTGTCGTCATGCGTGCACTTCCTGGCACTTTGCTCTATGGTGCATTGTCCTGCGAATTTCAGCCGCTCCCCTGCGGGCGCTGAAACCTTTCGCCTGCCACTGCCCGGCGCTCGCGCACCGCGCACAACAGGCAATCCTTACTGCTTTTTAGATACCGGGTGAACTGGCGCCGAACTGGGCCCTGCGCGCAATCTACCACGATTCCCGGGAGCCGGCAGAGCATACACGGCAAGGGTGCCAAACTTGCCATGGATGCGATCGGTTCTTCCTCAGGAAAATGCCATTCAAATGAATGCGGCTCCGGGGTACTGCAACTGCGAAACGCGCTCTTGCTCTTGCCCGCGCCCAAATCTCCCTATCGTCATTTGCTGTTTGTCAGGGTTGGCGTGGTGCAACGTGCGCTCTCTTCGGGTGATGCCTATCTTTTCCGGGAGTCTTCGCCGCTCGCTGCCCGGTTGCGGCCGGGCCGGCAGGCCAAACTTCCTTTTCAGCGGCGAGCTCGTAATTCCCATGTTTTGGGCGGTCTCGCGTCAGCCGCTTAAGGCTTCTACACCTCATAGTACAGCCACTCGCATTCACTTGCAAGTAACCGGTACAACAGCAGGAATCAGTTCTGTACCTCAATTCCTGCGAATAGCTGTGGAAAAGTAGATGCCAGACGCACAAAACGCCACCCATCAAAGAGTGGCGTTTTGCGTTCCCGCGCTGGTCACTGGCCTCCCAGCATGTCATGGCCGGTGGTTTTTCCACCGTACCTGCTACAGACTACCCTCGGCCGGTCTATCCCTTTTGAGGGCCGCTTCATTGGCGGTTGCTCTTGCCGGGTGTCTGCTTTTTTCGTGGGCCCGCCGGACTTTTCCAGCAGCCGGTACATCACTGGCACCCTCTAGATAGCAATCTGCATGCCGTTTAACCGATGCTTTGAATTCAATCACTTGTGTCGCTGGCCTAATACTTTAGTTTGAAATTCCAATAGTTCAACCCTCCCGCATCTCCGCAAAACCATAATTCGGCTCAGCTATCGCTGGCAGTGCGGGCAATAATGCGTACTCCTGCCCGCTACCACAATCCTCCGAATTGGAGTCCTGCACACCCG
The DNA here is from genome assembly GCA_021818105.1 of Acidobacteriota bacterium. Lineage (GTDB taxonomy): Bacteria > Acidobacteriota > Terriglobia > Terriglobales > Acidobacteriaceae > Telmatobacter. The sequence continues at coordinate 3,838 of JAKAFB010000083.1, read as the reverse complement.
GCACGGCTCGCCAGTTCGCTGGTAGACCCGGTGCTCAAGTTGAAAGAACCCGCGCACACCGTTCGCGTCCACATAATCTGATACCGAGGAACCGCCCCGCCTGATGGCCTGCGCCAGCACCTCACGCAGCGCTTTCCGCAAGCGCTCCAGATCAGCCCGGGCCAGGCGGCCTGCCATACGTCGTGGCCGCAGGCCCGCGCGAAACAAACTCTCGTCGGCATAGATGTTGCCCACCCCGGCCAACAGCGTCTGGTTCAGCAGCGCCGCCTTAATGGCAAGCCGCCTGCCGCGAAACAGCGCCGCAAACTCCTCCGCCCCGATGGTCATCGGCTCTGCGCCCGGCCCGCGAAAACCCGCCTCCCGTTGCAGATCGCGAAACTCCAGCCGTCCAAAGCGGCGCGGATCCACAAACCGCAGCTCCCGACCACTGGCAAGCGCCAGCCGCGCATGCGTGTGCGGCTCCAGCTCCGCCTCCGGCGTGGTCACGAGCAGCCGCCCCGTCATGCCCAAATGCACAATCCATTGTGCAGTTGCTTTGCTGTTCGCAGGGCCCGATCCCAGTTCGCACACGATGTGCTTGCCCGTGCGATGCACCGAAAGGATGCTGCATCCTTCCAGTCCGCGCGCCTGCCGCACCGCCGGCGTCTTGAACGGCTCCCTATGCGATCCGAACCAGACTTCCACAATGCTGTCCCCACGCACGCGTGCATCCACGCCCCGCGCTATCGTCTCCACTTCCGGCAGTTCAGGCATTGCGTAATTGTAGAGGACAACGTGGAAGATACGCGCTGCCTGCCCGGAGCCTAGGCGTTGCGCGCTGGCCTAGCGAATGCGGCTCGCTTCAAAGCTCACTATCCGCCACTGGCCTTTGTTGTCCCGCACCCACACATGGGTATAGCGATAGCTCCCCGTAATGTCGCCGTCGCTCGTAGCGCCGCTTACGTCGGCGCGCGAGGTCACCAGCGCCGTCGTGCCATAGAAGCGTACCTTACGATCAGAGAACTCAAGGGAACGTATTTGCATCACGCCGTTGTGCAGCTCCGTCACCAACTGGTCCTTCGTCTGCAAAATGCCGCTCGGCGAGATGCCAATGTAATCTTCCGCAACCATCTGGCTGATGGCGGCGGCATCCCGGCGCAGGAGAGCGTCTCGCCAGGCATCTTCCATCCTGTCAATTTCGTGGCGCTGTTCATGCCGCTCGCTGCGCGGCATGGCACTGAGAGACGACGTCACTGCCGCTGCAACCAGAAGCAATAAACCGATTGTCCAAAGACGATTCGGGAGACTACGGTCGTGGGCCCGGAACTTCCACATAGGCGTAACGGATATTATTCCCCGCTTGTCGTGGAGGTCAATGCGCTTATCACGCGACTTCATTCCCGGCGGTTTGCGCTCCCGTGTCCGGCTTCCCATGACTAGAGCAGGGCCACAAGGTCCTCGCGGCTGCGCTCACGCATTTTCTGGTAAAGACCGCCTACAGCGTATTTCTTGAAGTGCGCGGACTGCCGATGCGCTTCCTCTGCTGCCTGGTCCCTGTACTGCTCGTAGATAAGCACTGTGTCCGGGTCGCCCTCCATGCGGTGGGGAATATAGCTGATGCATCCCGTCTCCTGGCGCGAGGCCTCGGCCAGGTTGCGCAGAATCTCGTCTACCTCAACCCGATCCTCGGGGGCAAAAGTCATCCGGATGACAAAACTGACCATGGTCGTTGCGTCCTCCCGGCTCGGCGGCTATATGCCGCCGGCAGGTCTCTCCAGTTTACCCGTGAATTTCCTTCAGCGCCGCGGCAAGCTCCGGCAAAACCATCGTCTGCCCACGGTCGGGCCCGGTTGAAACCATGCCAATCTTCGCGCCGCTTTCACGCGCCTGGAAGAGGAGATACTCCTGCGCCGCGGCAGGCAGCTTCTCAAATTCCGTGATGCCCTCCGTCGACTGCTGCCACCCCTTCAGCATCGTGTAGCGAGGCTTGATCTGCTCCAGTCCCTGCACATCTGCGGGAATCTCGTCCGTGACCTTGCCGTTGATCTCGTAGCCCACACACACGGGAATCTCATCGAGTTCATCCATCACATCCAGCTTGGTCACCACCAGCCACTCCGTTCCGTTCACCTGGTTGGAGTAGCGCAGCAGCGGAATATCCAGCCAACCGCAGCGCCGCGGCCGGCCCGTCACAGCGCCAAACTCATTCCCGCGCTCCTGCAGCCGCGCTCCTGCAGCCTCGTGAATCTCCGTGGGGAACGGCCCGCCGCCTACGCGCGTCACGTAGGCCTTGGTCACGCTGATGACTGTGCCAATCGCCGTGGGCCCCACGCCCGTCCCCGTCGCCGCACCGCCCGCCGTCGCCGAGGACGACGTCACAAACGGATACGTGCCGTGGTCAATATCGAGCATCGTGCCCTGCGCGCCCTCAAACATCACGCTGCCGCCCTGGGCCAAAATACCGTGCAGCAGCCGGCCCGTGTCCGTCACAAACGGCTTTACCTGCTCGGCCGCCGCCGCGTACTCGTCATACATCTTTGCCGGATCCAGCGGGTCCGTGCCAAACAGCGCGTGCGCAATCGCATTCTTTTCGCCGCAGGCTGCTTCAATATGCGTCTTCAGCAGGTCGGGCCGCAACAGGTCCACCACGCGCAATCCACTGCGCGCCATCTTGTCCTCGTAGGCGGGTCCAATGCCGCGGCTTGTCGTGCCAATCTTCTTGCGCCCCGGCGCGCTCTCGGCGGCCAGCTCAATCATGCGGTGGTACGGCAAAATCACCTGCGCGCGGTTGGAAACATGCAGTTGCCCATCCACCTCCACACCCAGCTCGCGCAACTTGGCCACTTCCTTCAGAAATGCGATCGGGTCCAGCACCACGCCATTACCAATCACGCTCTTGCAGCCCTTGCGCAAGATGCCGCAGGGAATCAGTTGCAGCACAAACTTCTGGTCGCCATGGATCACCGTGTGTCCGGCGTTATGCCCGCCCGCATAGCGCGCCACCGCGCTAAACCGCTCGCTGAGCACATCCACAATCTTGCCCTTGCCCTCGTCGCCCCACTGGGCGCCCAGCACTACCGCTGTCTTCGCTCGCATCAGGATTCCGTTTCTCGCAGAATGGCCCGCCGCAGCCAACCTTATCAGCCTGCTGCGCGGGCAAAGACTCTGGTACAGCCAACCTGGCCCGCACCAACCTTGATGATAAACCCTGCACCCGCCCGCCAAACGACCGGCGCCCGCGACGAACGAGGACGTACACACCGTGCATCCCCTATTACTCGACATACTGCGCTTTGTCATCCCAACGCACATGCGTTCCCATACAATGGAGACGGGAGCATATCGCATGGCGCATACCGTTTTTTGCGTTCGCTATAAGAAGGAGATGGAGGGGCTCGACGAGCCGCCCTTCGACTCGGAGTTCGGACAGAAGATCTACAAGAACGTTTCCAAGGCCGCTTGGGACGAGTGGGTCAACCATCAAAAAATGCTGCTGAACGAATACCGTCTGCAGCCATGGACCCCGCAGGCGCAGCAGTTCCTCGTGGAGCAAATGGACATGTTCTTCTTTGGCGAAGGCTCGGCCCTGCCCCAGGAGTACGTTCCGCCGTCACAATAATTCGCTGGCCGAACGGCCCAGCCGCCAGCGCGCACACCCCCTCCCGCTGGTGTACACTGAAGCAGACCCCGGAGGCCGGCTCACCCGAGCCGGCTCCATTGTGTCGGGACGTGGCTCAGCCTGGTAGAGCACTCGCTTGGGGTGCGAGGGGTCGGCAGTTCAAATCTGCCCGTCCCGACCATTTCAGCTCCTCTGAAATTCTTATCCGGTCGAGGTCTTTGTGGCCGACCCACGAAGCAC
>JAKAFB010000082.1 GCA_021818105.1 Acidobacteriota bacterium | reverse complement strand
CGCAACTGGGCGCCAATGTCACCGTCGCCACGCCGCGCGGATACTCGCCCGACATCGAAATTGTCACACTGGCACGCGACATTGCGCAGGCCAACGGCTGCGAGGTGCGCCTGATGCAGGACCCGCAAGCCGCCGTTGAAGGAGCCGATGCCGTCTACACCGATGTGTGCGTCAGCATGGGCTTTGAGCATGAATCTACCAAGCGCGCGCCCATCTTCCGCCCGTTCCAGGTGAATGAAGCACTGATGCAGAAGGCCCGCCCCAATGCAGTCTTCATGCACTGCCTGCCCGCGCGGCGCAACGCCGAAGTGACCGATGCGGTCCTCGACGGCCCACAGTCAATCGTCTTCGACCAGGCAGAAAACCGCATGCATGCGCAGAAGGCGTTGCTGCTTTTGCTCCTCGGCGGTCTGACAAATGTAAAAGCTTTTGGCTGCTAGCCTCTGGCTCTTGGCTTTGCATTGCAACCGCACACCACATGGGCTTGGCCAACTTTTCGCCACCAGCAACAAGTTTTTTCCAGCAGCCAGGAGTTAGTGCTGAAAGCTGATTTTTCTTCTGAGGTTTCGCAAGCATGTCCGTCATTCTCGAATCCCTGCCCGTCGGCCAGAAAGTTGGCATCGCCTTCTCCGGCGGGCTGGACACCTCTGCCGCCCTGCAATGGATGAAGCAGAAGGGTGCCATCCCTTACGCATATACAGCCAACCTCGGCCAGCCTGACGAAACCGACTATGACGCCATCCCGCGCATGGCCCTTGAATATGGCGCAGAAAAGGCCCGCCTCATCGACTGCCGCGGCCCGCTCGTTCGCGAAGGCATCGCCGCGCTTCAGGCCGGCGCCTTTCACATCACTACCGCCGGCGTTCCGTACTTCAACACCACCCCCATCGGTCGCGCAGTTACGGGCACCATGCTGGTGGCCGCCATGAAGGAAGATGACGTCAACATCTGGGGCGACGGCTCCACATTCAAGGGGAACGACATCGAGCGCTTCTACCGCTACGGCCTCCTCGTCAATCCCAGCCTCCAGGTCTACAAGCCCTGGCTCGACGCCGCTTTCATCGACGAGTTAGGCGGCCGTGCCGAAATGTCTGCCTTCATGCAGCGCTCCGGCTTCGCCTACAAAATGTCGGCTGCCAAAGCCTACTCGACCGACTCCAACATCCTTGGCGCAACCCATGAAGCCAAGGACTTGGAGCACCTTTCTTCTTCCATCAAGATTGTCGTCCCCATCATGGGCACGGCATTCTGGCGCGACGATGTCGAGATCCAGCACGAAGAGGTCGCCATTCGCTTCGAAGAGGGTTTCCCTGTCGCCCTCAACGGCCGGCAATTCGACGACCCCGTCGCGCTTCTCCTCGAGGCCAACCGCATCGGCGGCCGCCACGGGCTCGGCATGTCCGATCAGATCGAGAACCGCATCATCGAGGCCAAGAGCCGCGGCATCTACGAGGCGCCGGGCCTCGCCCTGCTCTTCATCGCTTACGAGCGGCTCATCACCGGCATCCACAACGAGGACACTATCGAGCAGTACCGTGACAATGGCCGCAAGCTTGGCCGCTTACTCTATCAGGGACGTTGGTTCGACTCGCAGGCGATCATGCTCCGCGAATCCGCCCAGCGCTGGGTCGCAAAGCCCATCACCGGCGAGGTCACAGTCGAGTTGCGCCGTGGCAACGACTACTCCATCCTCAACACCGAGTCGCCCAACCTCACTTTCCATCCCGAACGCCTCAGTATGGAGAAGACTGAATCCGCCTTCTCACCGCGTGACCGCATCGGACAACTCACCATGCGCAACCTCGACATCGCCGATACCCGGGAGAAGCTCCTCACCTACGTAAAAGCCGGCCTCCTCACGCTCAGCAACAGCAGTGAAATGCCCCAGCTCAACAGCGGCAAGGAGAAGGGATAGCATGAGGTACGTCAAACAGCCGGTGGTAAGAATCTGTTTTTTGAAAGGGCACGACTTTAGTCCTGCCGCTAACATGAATCGGTCGACTCGGCTTTCGCTGCTGAGAGGTATTTCTTCGGGAGTCTCAACTCTTGCAACGGGTTATCAAAGCGATGTCTAGCGAACAACAATCCGGGAAGATGTGGTCCGGCCGCTTTCGGGAGCCGCTCGATGCAGAGTTCGAAGCATGGCAACGCTCCATTCTCTTTGACTGGCGGCTGCTCAATGAAGAGATCGCCGCCAGCAAGGCTCATGCGGCTGCGCTCAAGGCTGCGGGAGTTCTTACCCCAGCCGAGCTCGATACCCTGCGCAACGCGCTGGATACCATCGCACGCGACCACTCAACGGAAGCAGGCAACGCGGCGGTGCGCGATCATCCGACGGCAGAGGACATCCATCACTTCGTCGAACTCTCGCTGGTTAAGCTTGTCGGACCGCTGGGTTTGAAGCTGCACACAGGCCGCAGCCGCAATGAACAGATTGCCACCGATCTCCGCCTCTATGTGCGCGGGCAGATCCGTCTCGTCATCAGTGCGCTCCTCGCATGGGCCAACGCGCTTGTCGCGCAGGCGCAAGCCTGCGGCGATAGCGTAATGCCGAGCTACACACACCTGCAGCGCGCAGAGCCCGTGCTCATCGCGCACTGGCTGCTTGCCTACGTTCAGATGGTCCTGCGCGACGTGACACGCCTGCAGGATTGCGCTGCGCGCTTGAATTACTGCCCCTTGGGTTCCGGGGCCGTGGCCGGCGCAACACTCGCGCTGGATCGCACAATTGCAGCGCATGAACTGGGCTTCGCGGCGCCCACTGTCAACTCAATGGATGCAACCAGTGATCGTGATTTCGTTCTTGAATATCTGCAGGCGCTCACGCTGGTCGGCTTGCATCTCAGCCGCTTCGCTGAAGAACTTACCCTCTTCGCAACCGCTGAGTTTAACTTTGTGAACTTGCCGGAGGCATTCTCGACCGGCTCGAGTGCGATGCCGCAAAAGAAGAATCCCGATTTGACTGAGTTGCTGCGAGCCAAAGTGGGCCGCATCCAGGGCGCAGCCCAGGCCGTCACACTGCAACTGAAGGGGTTGCCCCTCGCCTACAATAAGGACATGCAGGAAACGCAAGAGCCCGCCTTTCAGGTTGAATTTGTGCCTCAAATGATTGCACTGGTGGCCCGGTTTACTTCTGCGCTTCAATTCAACACAGAACGCATGCGAGTTGCTGCTTCGACCGGCTACCTGAACGCCATGGCCGCGGCCACGTATCTCGTTCACAAGGGCATTCCCTTCCGTGCCGCGCACGAGAAGATTGGAAATGCGGTTCGTTATGCAATCGAGAAGGGCGTCGAACTCGGCGATCTTTCCCTGCAGGAGCTGCGACAATTTGGTGACGAATTTGCCGAGGACTTCTTTCCCGCAGTCACGCTCACCGCAACCCTCGATTGTCATGACGTCATAGGTGGAACGGCCCGCGAGCGCGTGCGCACTGCACTCACAGAGGCAAGCGAACGCATCGCTGCACTCTCTGCGATGCAGTCACAGGAGGCCGCACATGCTGGTGCGTAAGGCTCGCCTTCAGGACGCATCCAACATCTACGACCTGGTCAATTCGCTCTCAGGCGATGGCACGCTGCTCAAGCGTCCCTTTGCAGAGATCTGCGAGAACGTTCGCGATTTCACCATCGCCGAGTCAGACGGTGGGGTCTTTCTCGGCTGTGGCGCGCTGCATCTCTACGGCCCACACCTTTCTGAGGTGCGCTCCATCGTTGTCAAGCCTGAAGCCAAGGGCCAGGGAGCCGGGGGACGCATTCTGGGCGCACTCATTGAAGAAGCCGAGGAGCACGGTATTCAATCCGTCTGCCTCTTCACGCGTATTCCCGACTTCTTCTTTAAGTTTGGCTTCCGCGTGGTGGAAGACAAGTCAGAGTTGCCCGACAAGATCTTCAAGGATTGCCAGAGCTGCCCTCGCCTTCATCGCTGCGATGAGGTAGCCATGGTGCGCGGACGCATTCCACGCATTTCGATTCTTGGTCCCAGGATCGAGGCACAGCAGCTCGTGCGGCTTTCCAGCTAGTTCTTCTTCCGCATTAGCATGGCTGCGGCAACGGCGGCCTGCCCATAGCTCAAGCCACCATCACCGGGGCTGACGCGACGGTGTTGGAGCATTGCGAATCCTTCTGCTTCGAGCTTTGCACGCATCAACCTTGCCAGCCTCCGGTTGTGCATGCATCCCCCGCTCAGCACAACGCGATTCAGACCCTTCGCTTCACGCGCCCTCAAGGCTGCTCGCACAAAGCCGTCTGCAACTCCTGCATGAAAGCGCGCCGCGATGACCGCCTCCCCTCGCCCTGCCTTTAAATCACCCAGCACGGCATGCCACATCGCAACGGCGCGGATCCTGATCATTTGTCCGCTATTCTTCTCGTCTCCGGCAAGCTCCATCGGATACCCATCCTCATCGCGTTCGTCAATCGCCACGCCCTCCAGTTCGATAGCAGCCTGTGCCTCATAGTCCACCTCACGCCTTCCCAGGACCAAAGCTGCAACCGCATCAAACAGCCTGCCGCAGCTTGAGGTCAGCGGAGAGTTCACCTTCCGCTCAATCATCTTCTTCAGCAGGCGTTCCTCTTGTTCGCTTATACCCAACCGCGATCGAATTGCATCATGAGCCAAATCGATGCCCGCTGCATGCAAGTGCCCAAATGCCATCCGCCACGGCTCACGGATAGCCCCTTCGCCACCCGGCATTGGGACATACTCAAGCTGCGCAAAGCGTTCAAACCCTTCGAGTCCGCAGATGAAAACTTCCCCGCCCCAGATTTGCCCATCTGTTCCGTAGCCGGTTCCATCCAACGCAATGCCAATTACAGGACCGTCGATCTGGTGCTCCGCCATGCAAGCCGCCACATGCGCGTGGTGATGTTGAACTGCAATGGTCTGAAGCCCATGTTCCTTTGCCCACTTCTTCGCCCATGATGTGGAGAGATATCCGGGATGCATATCATGCACAACCGTGTCCGGCTCAATATCGAAGGTGCGCATCAGATGCGCGAGAGATTCATTGAAGAACGCAAGGCTGGTGATATTCTCAAGATCTCCCAGATGCTGACTCTGGTACACAACACCATCCTTCGCCAGCGCAAACACATTCTTCAAGTGACCGCCCACTGCGAGCAACGGTGGGGCTTCCAGTCGCAAGGGCACGCCGAGCGGCACAAACCCTCGCGCCCTCCGTATTAATTGAGGAGCACCGTCCACGATGGCTGCAACGGAATCATCGCAGCGCTGCAGAATCTCGCGATCATGCACCAAAAATGCATCAGCTATCCGATCAAGTCGTACGCGTGCTTCTTCGTTGTCGATTGCAATAGGTTCTTCGCTCAGATTGGCCGATGTCATCACGAGCGCATAAACCCGCTCGTCAGCAAAGAGAAGATGTTGCAAAGGTGCATACGGAAGAAAGATGCCAAGCCAGGGAACGCCGGGAGCCACCGAGGGCGCAATTCCGCACTGTTGCCGGGCGCGCGCTAGCACGATTGGCCTTGCGGAAGTCAGCAATAGCGCCTCTTCGTCTGGACTAAGCACACAGAGTGTTCGAGCAGCTTCGATATTACGCACCATTACTGCCAGCGGCTTCCCAAATCGACGCTTGCGCTGCCTCAACTTCAGCACAGCATCTTCATTTGTTGCGTCAACGCTCAGATGAAATCCGCCAATTCCCTTGATGGCCATGACTTGCCCAGCGAGCAATAGTTCAATGGTCTCGGACACGGCGTCTTTCGCAGGAATGACTGTGCCGTCTGTCGCGACGAGCATAAGGTGCGGACCGCACTCCCAGCATGCATTCGGCTGCGCATGAAAGCGTCGGTTCGTCGGATCATCGTATTCCTGCTGACACGCAGCGCACATCTTGAACCTGGTCATGGATGTCTGCGGACGGTCATAGGGAATGCGTCGCGTGATGGAAAACCTCGGCCCGCAGTTGGTGCAATTCAGAAATGGATAACGATAGCGCCGATCAGAGGGGTCGAAGAGTTCTCGCAAACACTCAGGACACGTCGCAGCGTCAGGTGGAATTCCCGTATTCACCCGCCCTTTCACCGAGCTGGATTCGATGCGAAATCCCTCTTCTCCACATGGCTCAAGATCCTGCACAGCAATGGAATCAATGCGCGCCAAGGGGGGCGCCTCCGCGCGTAGGCGCACCAGAAACCGCTCGACGCTGGCCTCCAACCCTTCCACCTCTATGGTGACGCCGCCTGTATCGTTTCCGATATGCCCAGATAGATCTTCCTCGCCTGCGATCCTATACACAAACGGCCTGAACCCAACTCCCTGAACCACACCACGCACCTGCATAGCACGCCTCACTCTTCGTGCAGGGTGTAGCTCCCGTGAGTTCGCCAAATCCACCAATGTCTTATCTCACTTCGTTGACCAGAATAGCGTAGATTCAGCGTCAGGAAATCGGCGTCAAGCATGTTTGCAGTTACTTATATGCTCGACCCACAACTGCTTTATACTGGTCGCAATGATCATGTTAAGCGGCGACTGGGAACTCGAAGCGGCGCTAGGATCCTGCCTCATCCTTGGACTGCGTCATGGCTTTGACTATGACCATCTGGCCGCGATTTCGGACATCACTGCCGTTCAGCGAAACATGCGCAGCGGATTCCTCCTTGGCATGACCTATGCCCTCGGCCACGCCTTCACGGTTGCTGCTCTGGGAGTCGCAGTATTGCAGTTGCACATGGGGCTTCCTGAAGGTATTGATCACTGGACAGAGCGACTCATCGGGCTCACGCTGATCGTCCTCGGCCTTGGAGTCATTGCGGGAATTCTCCGCAAAGATGCGCACGGCCATCGGCACGCACGCATTGAAAGCCGCCTTGCCATCGCCGTCAACGGTGTACTTTGGCTCGGCTGGCAAGTGCGCCGCCTATGGAACAATCAAGCTCCGCAACCTCAGCGTTTCCAGTGGATGTATAACGGTAAATCCGTGTTTCTCATAGGCGTTCTGCATGGCGTGGGTGCTGAGACCCCCAGCCAGCTGGCACTCTTTTTCTTAACCGCCAATCTCGGAGGAACGTCGCGCGGTTTACTCGGACTCGCGGCTTTCTCTCTCGGGCTCGTCGCAATGAACGCACTCATGACCGCATCGATGGGAGGCGCTTTCAAGGCCAGTGGGCATCATCCGCGCTTCTATCACGCCATTGCATGGATGGGTGCAATTTATAGCTGCGGCATTGGGCTCATCTTCCTGTTCGGCGTTTCCAGCCATCTGCCGGCTCTTGGCTAGGCACCAGAGGAATATCCTCCTCACGCCACGCCGACAAGACGTAAACTCCTTCCAGGATTCCTTGCCACTGTCTAAACCAAATACAAACATCTGACAGAATGTATATGTGTCTAGTGAAACCTGGATCGGTGCTTTGCATCACGTACTGAAATGACATGGCTTACCGCGAGCCGTGACCACTGTCACGGAGATTAATGACTTCTATAAGTACAACATAGCTAGACAGGCGCCGAAAAACACTGCACAATCACTGTGCAACTAATGCCGGCATCAGGGAGGCATCGTGACTACATTCACCCCCCCGCCGCTGCCAAGCGACGACAAGCGATGGAAAATCGTGAACGGCACCATGCGCAAGAATGGCTTTGCTCGTCACGCGCTAATTGAGACACTCCATACCGTGCAGTCAGCATTTGGCTATCTGGACGACGAATCCATCCGGTTCGTCGCACAGTCGCTTCGCGTGCCGCTCAGCCAGGCCTATGGTGTCGTCACGTTCTATCACTACTTCAGCCTGAAGCCGCTCGGCAAGCACACACTCACTATCTGTGCTGGAACAGCTTGCTACATCAAGGGAGCTGACAAACTGCTGGCAGAGTCCGAGCTGAAACTCGGTGTGACACAGGGCCAGACCACCCCGGATGGCAATGTTAGCCTGATGACCGCCCGTTGCGTTGGCGCCTGCAGTCGCGCTCCCGTCGTCCTTTGCGATGGTGAAGTCTCCGGCGAGATGTCTCGTGAGCAATTGATCGAGCAATTGGAAAGGTGGACCGTAGAATGACCCTTGAAGAGCTTGAACTGATTGTACGAAGCGTCCGCCAGGAGAACGCAGCCTACGACTACGAAGTCAACGTGTGCATGGACCTCGCTTGCGCGAGCCAGGGCGCAGAAAAGCTTCGCGAGTCCCTCGTCGCAGCAGGAGATGCCTCAGACAAAAAGATAATGGTTCGCCGCACGGGATGCATGGGACCGTGTTCTATGGGTCCGCTCGTGCGTGTTGATCCCGACGAGACACTGTACAGCCATGTGCACGCAAGCCACGCTGAAAGAATTGTGCAGAGTCTGGGGGATAAACCCATCCCCGACTTGCAGTGCGACTTGAATGAACATTTCGATAAACAGGTCCGTGTTGTGCTCGAGAACGCCGGATATATTGACCCGGAGCGCATTGACGACTACATCGCTCGCGATGGCTACAAGGCATTGCTAACCGCACTGATGGAAATGACTCCGTATGGTGTGGTCCACCGAATCACTGAGAGTGGCCTCCGCGGCCGCGGAGGCGGAGGATATCCCACCGGGCTCAAATGGGGAACGGTAGCCAAGGCAGGTGGCGACACAAAGTACGTTGTATGCAATGGTGATGAAGGTGATCCTGGTGCCTTTATGGACCGCAGCGTGATGGAGGGAGACCCACACCGCGTCATCGAAGGAATGGCAATCGCAGGTTATGCCGTGGGGGCAAGCAAAGGCTTCATCTATGTTCGTGCAGAGTATCCAGTTGCCGTCTCCCGCCTCACCACAGCCATTCGCGAGGCACGCAGGCGCGGTCTACTCGGCAACAACCTCTGCGGCACCACATTTAACTTCGATGTGGAAATTCGCCTGGGCGCGGGCGCCTTTGTCTGCGGTGAGGAAACGGCGCTCATCGCCTCCATCGAGGGCAGGCGTGGCACGCCAAAGCCGCGTCCTCCTTACCCAGCCGTAAGCGGCCTGTGGGGCAAACCTACTTTGATTAACAATGTCGAGACGTTTGCCAACATACCGCCGATCGTCCGCAACGGAGGCAAGTGGTTCGCCAGCATGGGGTCCGAGCGAAGCAAAGGCACAAAGGTTTTTGCGCTTACCGGCAAGATTAAGAACACAGGCCTTGTGGAAGTACCCATGGGTATCAAACTCCGCGAGATCATCGAAGTTATCGGCGGAGGAGTATCCGAAGGGCACACCTTCAAGGCAGTGCAGACAGGCGGTCCTTCGGGCGGTTGTATTCCAGCAGAGATGCTCGACCTTGGCGTGAGCTATGACGCACTCCTCAAAGTTGGATCCATCATGGGTTCTGGCGGAATGATTGTTATGGACGACACGTCCTGCATGGTCAATGTGGCACGCTTCTTCGTTGAATTCTGCATGACAGAGTCCTGCGGAAAATGCATTCCTTGCCGTGCAGGAACCGCGCAAATGTACAGGCTTCTCTCCCGCATCTGTGATGGGTCCGCCACGATGGATGATTTGGATATGCTCGAGGAACTCTGTGCAACCGTGAAGGAAACGAGCCTTTGTGGCCTCGGTATGACTGCACCAAATCCCGTCTTGAGCACGCTTAAGTACTTCCGCAATGAGTACATCGAGCATATCGTGCACAAGCGTTGCCCGGCTGGCGTATGCAATATCCACGCACCCGCGGAGGTCCTCGCATGAGTGAGAATGTGGAAGTCAAAACACTAACCATTGACGGTCATGAAGTCAGTGCCCGCCGCGGCCAGACCATCCTTGAAGTAGCGCGCGAAAATAATATCAGCATTCCCACCCTCTGCCACCTTGACGGCCTGACCGATGTTGGCGCCTGCCGCTTGTGTCTGGTGGAAATCGCCGGTGTGAGTAAGCTCCTTCCTTCCTGTGTAACTACGGTGTATGAAGGCATGGAAGTTCATACCGACAGTGAGCGCCTGCAAAAGCACCGCCGCACCATCCTTGAACTGCTCTTTACTGAGCGCAACCACATCTGCTCAGTCTGCGTGGCCAACGGCCACTGCGAGCTGCAATCCCTTGCGCAGTCGCAGGGCCTAACACACGTCAGACTTCCCTACCGCAACCCCGACCTCAGCGTGGACGCTTCACATGAGCGCTTCACCCTCGACCACAACCGCTGCATCCTGTGTACACGCTGCGTACGCGTCTGCGCCGAGATTGAAGGCGCACATGTGTGGGATGTGATGGGACGTGGCATTAACTCACTGATCATCAGCGACCTGCATGAGAACTGGGGTGCCTCCAGTTGCACACGCTGCGGCAAGTGCGTGCAGGTGTGTCCCACCGGCGCGCTCTTTGATAAGAGCAAGGTTGGATCCGAGCATCCAAAGTATCCAGATTTTCTGCCCTATCTCAATCTAATGAGGGAGTCACAATGAGCAAGCTGAAACTGGCAACAGTGTGGCTCGACGGATGTTCAGGCTGCCATATGTCCTTCCTTGACATGGACGAGCGTCTGCTGGAACTTGCAGATCTTGTGGACGTCGTCTACAGCCCGCTCGTCGATGCCAAGGATTATCCCGAAGCTGTCGATATCGCTCTTATTGAGGGCGCAGTGGCATCAGTCGACGACGAGAAAAAGATTCATAAGATCCGAGCACATACAAAGACACTGGTTGCCATGGGTGATTGCGCTATCACCGGCAATGTCCCTTCCATGCGCAACCCAATTGGACCTGAAGCAATTCTCAACCGCGCCTACGTTGAAAATGCAAGCGCCCAGCCGCAGATTCCCTGTGTGGTTGTTCCTAAACTTCTCAGGACCGTGCGGCCCATTCATGAGTTCGTTAAGGTGGATGTTTTCCTGCCCGGCTGTCCACCATCAGCCAATACATTCCATGCCGCACTGACCGCACTGGCAACCAGTGCACCGCTGGATGTTGCAGCCCTCACCCGCTTTGGAGCCTGAGCTATGAGCCAAACCATTGTCATCGATCCCGTTACTCGCCTGGAAGGACATGGGAAAATCACAATCCAGCTCAACAACCAGGGCGAGGTGGAAGATGCGCACTTTCATGTAACGCAGGTGCGCGGCTTTGAGAAGTTTGCCCAGGGCCGTCCCTTCTATGAAATGCCCAGCCTCATGGCGCGCATATGCGGCATCTGCCCCGTCTCGCATCTAATCGCTTCCGCCAAGGCGTGCGAAGCCATCATGTCTGTCGACATCCCGTACACCGCTGCGCAATTGCGGCGCATGCTCAACCTTGCCCAAATGGTCCAGTCGCACGCACTGAGTTTTTTCTATCTCGCGTCACCCGACCTCCTGCTTGGCATGGAGTCCGATCCGGCAACACGCCATATATTTGGGGTTGTCGGCGCAAAACCCGAATTAGGGCGTGCTGGCATTGCGCTGCGCCGCTTTGGCCAGCACATAATCGAGCTTCTCGGCAGCAAACGCATACATCCGGGCTGGGTTGTTCCAGGGGGTGTCACAGAACCTTTGTCTGCAGACAAACGTGATGAAACACTCGGAATGATCCCCGAAGCTTATGCCAACGTGCATCTCGCACTATCTGAATACAAGAAAATTGCTGATAACTTCAAAACAGAGATTGATGTCTTCGCCAATTTCCCTACATACTTTATGGGTCTTATCAACGAGGATGAATCCATCGCATTTACCGATGGCGCACTGCGTCTGATTGATGCCAAAGGCAATATTGTCGACGATGGGATCACCGCCAGCCGCTTTACGCAGGTAATCGGAGAAGCGGTCGAGTCCTACAGCTATACTAAGTTTGCCTATTACAAGCCACTGGGTTACCCGGAAGGCTGCTATCGTGTAGGCCCACTTGCGCGGCTCAACATTGCCAAGAGCATGGGAACTCCCCTTGCAGACAAAGAACTCGCTGAGTTTAGACAACTCGCAGATGGCCCTTTGCAAGGGTCATTCCATTACCATCACGCGCGCCTGATTGAGATACTCTACGGCATCGAACGCATTGAGCAGATTCTCTCTGACCCACTTATTCTCGATAAGCACGTCCGTGCTACCGCCGGTGTCAATCGCCTTGAAGGAGCTGGCCAGGCCGAGGCGCCTCGCGGCACACTCATGCACAACTATAAAGTCGATTCTGACGGAAAGATCACATGGGCCAACCTTGTGATTGCAACTGGCCAAAACAACAAGGCCATGGATCTCGGCGTGCTTCAGGCCGCGAAGCATTACATCAAGGACGGCAGATTCAGTGAAGGCATCCTCAATAGGATTGAAGCAGTTGTGCGCACCTTCGATCCTTGTCTTAGCTGTTCCACTCATGCCTTCGGGCAAATGCCGCTGGATATCTCGCTTCTTTCTTGCGATGGACAGATCATTGACCGAGTCATCCGCTAAACAAGGGTGAAAGTATGACCACCCGCCCATCTCGTTGTCTCATCCTCGCCTGCGGCAATTTGTTGCGTGAAGACGATGGGATAGGCCCATGGCTGGCCGAGTGGGCCGCAAATAGATTCAAGGCGGATCCACGCGTGACTGTAATCTCACGCCCGCAGTGGACTCCCGAGCAGGCGCAAGATATTGCTATAGCGGATTATGTCATGTTCATCGATAGTTCCGTCACCGCACCAGCTGGACAAGTCACTCTCACAGTTGTTACACCTGCCGCAAGTTTTGTTGCGCATGCGACTCACCATCTGGATGCATCACATCTGCTCGCGCTCGCCCATCAACTCTACAACCAATCTCCACGCAGTTCATCGCTCTTGACTGTGGGCGCTGGATCCTTGGAATTGCGCGAGGGGTTCAGTGATTTGGCACGTGCAGCTTTACCTAAAGCATGCAAGTTTCTGGAAAGTACCGTCCTGAACCACCTCAACTCGTATTGATGATTTCATTCAGTGCGATCGCGCAAAGCTGCTGATGGTGTCTTCAAGAGAGACAACTCTGGCCTCTACTTTATATGTGGCCGCATCAGCCGCGCTTGAATGACATCCGCTCAGAACGCATCTACTGTCTGGCGCATGCTGTAGGAGCTAAGTGTCTTGATGTAGTTGCCACGGTCGAAGGACGACGTATCCGGCACAGACCGCCGGCTTAGGCATCCGCGCATCTCCCAAAGCGAGTTGTACTCATGCTTCTCCAGCCAAAGCCGCATGTCAGCTAGCACGCGCCTGATGTGTTCAATCCCGTGAATATGCAATGCAGATGCCATCATCGTCATGCTCGCCCCTGCCATGATGCTCTTCAACACATCCTCCGCAGAGTGCACGCCGCCTGTGATGGCTATATCGACATTGAGATGGCCATATAGAATTGCCGCCGCATGCAGGCGTGGCAACAGCTCCGACGGGGAGGAGAAATGCAGTGAAGGGCGCACGTCCAGCGCCTCAATATCGAAGTCAGCCTGATAGAACCGGTTGAAGAGAGCAACGCCGCGGGCTCCCGCCTCCTGCAGGCTGTGCGCAACGAACGGGAGACTCGTATAGAACTGCGACAGCTTGATGGAAACTGGAATCTTTACAACACTGCACACACTCTCGACAAGCTCCACAAGCTGCATTTCCACGTTGCTGGACGTCTGGCCGCAGTCAGTCGCCAATGCATAGGTATTCAATTCAATCGCATCTGCTCCTGCCTGCTCTATATCCCGCGCAAAGCGCACCCATCCACCTTTTGTCACTCCATTCAGGCTGGCTAGGATCGGAATGTTAACGGCATCTTTGGCGCGGCGCAAATGCTCAAGATACACCTCGTGCGTCATGCGGTAGTCACTCAGCTCAGGAAGATAGTGAAGTGACTCTGCAAAGGACTCCGTTCCCCGCGACAGGTCCTCGTCCAGTGCGCGCGACTCCAGGATGAGCTGCTCTTCAAAGAGTGATGTCAGCACAACGGCCGCAGCTCCCGCATCTTCCATGCGCCGGATATTGTCTATGGACTCCGACAGCGGCGTGGAAGACACCATGATTGGCCCCTTGAGCTTGAGACCGAGATAGTGCGTTGAGAAATCGATCATTCCTCACCTCCACCTGCAGCTGGAGTCGCCATTTCTTCATGCTTCTCGGCAGGCGCAATGTCGGGCGTCTCTCCACGACCCGGCATTGCTGCTCGCGCAGAGTATACGCGCCATTGCCTCTCCACATCATCCTGTGCATTCTTGAGTAACTCTGCCGCTAACTCCGGGTTGCTGCGTGCAAGCATCGTGTAACGCGCCTCACGATACGCATATTCCTTCAGCCGGATCGAAGGCGCCTTCGAGTCCAGTTGGAAAGGATTCTTTCCTTCCTCACGCAGAGAGGGGTTGTAGCGCATGAGCGGCCAATAGCCTGATTGCACTGCAAGCTTCTGCTGTTCCAATCCATGCACCAGGTCATAACCGTGTGCGATGCAACTTGCATACGCAATGATCAGTGACGGACCATTATGCTCTTCTGCTTCCTGAAATGCTTTGACGACGTGGGAATCGTTGCCACCCAGAGCGACCTGCGCCACATACACTGAGCCATAGCTTACGGCCTCCATGGCAAGGTCCTTCCGGCTGCTTTTCTTCCCGCTGGCAGCGAACTTGGCTACGGCCCCACGCGGAGTTGCTTTGGACGACTGTCCACCGGTATTTGAATATACCTCGGTATCCAACACCAGCACATTCACGTTCTTACCCGACCCCAGCACATGGTCAAGGCCGCCAAAGCCAATATCAAACGCCCAACCATCCCCGCCCAGAATCCACACACTTTTGCGAAC
>JAKAFB010000081.1 GCA_021818105.1 Acidobacteriota bacterium | reverse complement strand
CGCCGGGCCTTGGGAATTTCATCGCGGGCGCGAATTACTTCCACCTGAATTACACGAACCAGGAGATCGACTTTGAAACGGCGGCCGGGTTGCAGATTTCCGGCGGCGGCGACTCGACTTACCACGGTGTGGACGCATTTTTTGATGCCGATCCCAGCAGCAATCTGCACATCTTCCTGAATTTTGCGGGGGAAGCGTCAAACTTTACGCGATACATTGTGGGAGGGCCGAGCCTGGCCGAGTGCAGCGCGCAGCAGCTTTCATGCGTGTCTTACAACAACCTGCCGGTGTCCTATGTTCCGAACGTGACGCTGAATACGGGCGTCTACTACGGAATCCAGCACAACCACCAGGAGCTGGTTGAGCCGCGCTTCTGGATCGAGAGCACGGGTTCGCAATACCTGTGGTCGAATAACAGCGGCGCTCCGACGACGCAGAAGATGCCGTCGTACACGGTGGCGAATGCCTCGGTAACGGCTCCCTTCAGATTCGAAAGGCAATCGTTCAACCTGAAGCTGGATGTGCTGAACCTTGCGAATACGAAGTACAACGAGTGGGAGTACATCTCCAGCGGCGGCTATTTTGCGCCGCTTTACCCGGGAGACTCAGCACCGAGCGGTTACATCAATGCCTATCCCGGCGCTCCGCGCGCGGTGTTCGGCACAATCACGTATCAGTTCTGACGGCGCCTGAAGCGGCCCGGGGCGGTCCATCGAGGCCGCTCCGGGTTGCTCCCCCCTAGAGAACTTTGTGGTTGTCTGTGGAGGTCCGTTGTGGCCGGTTGAGGTTTGAGGCTTTCACAGGTTCAATTTCGATTACAGCCTGCCTGTCCCGCTTGGGATCCGCAAAGGCAGGTCACTGAATGGCCTTTTATTTCGGCAGAGAGGAACCACCCCAGAGTCCCTGATGTTTGCCCACCTGATCCAGTCGTCAAAAGGTTCCTCGTAATCCGAATCGCACCTGAAACGGTTCGACTGGATGGAACACGTCTGTGAATGCCGATGTGGCAGCAGGCGCTATTCGGGATTCATAGGCGTAGTCGATATCGTGATCGCTGCGGTTAAGCAGATTCAAGAATTCGGCCGAGAAGCGCCATTTCTCGTTGATTCGATAGCCGGCCTCTCCATTGACCAGCGCGGTGACATTCGATCGATAAATGGCGTCGGAGGTGAGATTGCGCGGGCCAAAGTAGCGGAGGCGCAAGCTCGACGAAAAACTATGGAGATCGTGCAGTGTTACACCCGATGCGATCACAACCCCAACCGCCTCGGGCACCCACCTGCCGCCCGGGCTGCCAGGAACAGCATCGTTTGGGTCTATCTCGGTGAACAGAGCTTTGGAGTTCGCGAGGTCAAGATCAAAGGCCCAATGTTGCAGCGGCGTGTAGTAGTTTGCCCACTCGAAGCCATGGCGATTGCTCGGTTGCTTTGAAGCAACCGTGCCTCCGGTGTCGCCAGACTGTTGCAGTTCGGAGGCGCTGTACAGATACCAGAGCGAAAGAGTGCTCTGCAGATGGGGGACCGCCAGGGTGCGCACGCCAACTTCCGCGCCTTTGGTTGGAACCAGGGGCGGAATCGGCGTTGCGGGTGTATTTGGATAAGGATTTTCCGCCGAAACAGGTTCGACCGTTTGGGTTGAGCCGCGCCCGTCGTTCGAGTGAAAACTGAAACCTCCCTGCAAGTAGAATTCAGTGTTGGACCACGGGCCGAATATCAGATTTAATTTTGGGCTGGTCAGCAGTTTGCTGGCTGTACCGGAATTAGCCGCTGTTACCAGGCTCGTGACATCGAAATGATCCAGATCGCCACGCAGCGCCGCGACCGAGCGGAATTTCTCAGTCCACCGGATTTTGTTTTCCGCAAATATGCCCATTTGCGTGTCCGTGAACCGATCCGCTTGCGTCGTCGCTGGTAGAGTGGTACCGGTTTCGGAGTCCGTTTTGTCCACCTGCACGCGATTCCGCGACTGGTAAAGGCCGTTTCGGATCCAATCGTTGCGGACTTGCAGGCCAAATGTGTTTTGCACCTTGCGGCCAAACCACTCGCTGAAAATCGTGTGACGGGCATCCAGCCCAGCCACCCATCGCCGGTCTTTCTGTTCGAACTGGTCGCCGCGAGTAGTGTCTGTGAGGAAGTAGGTGAAGTCAGAGAAGAGATCGAGATCGTAATAGAAGCCGTAGGCCATGACTTGCGTCGCAGAGTTCTCATGTTGGCGGTGCGATTCACCCTGCAGGCTATAACGCTGTGAATGGCCACCATCTGTCGGGTTCAGTGTGCCGAAGAAACCAACAAGAGGCACTGCGTTCTCGGCGATTTGATCGCTCGAGTGCCAATTCCCATGGTAGGCGCGGGCCATGACGCTGAAGCCATCCGTGTCTCTGCCCTGGCTGTAGGTAAGAAGGCCATTGAATTTGTAGAAGTTGTCCGGATGCGTCCATGGGCCGTTATCGTGATAAATCTCCCCACCGTACAGCAAGTCGCCCGAACCGAGCTTCTGCGATACGCCGAACACAGCTCTTCCATAGCCAAACACGCCGCCTTCCAATGTGAAGAAGTTCTGAGGCAGCGTCTTGAAGAACTCCAGATGAACCGACCCGGCTGAGCCATAGTTGCCAACGTCAGAGTAATAAGGACCCTTCTCGTAATTCACGCGTCTCACAAACTCTGGAATGACGGTGTTCATATCCGAGTACCCTTCGCCATGCGCGTGCGACGGCAAGTTGAGCGGCATACCGTCAAGAAAAATGGCAAAGTCCGTGCCGTGGTCAAGGTTGAAGCCACGAAGGAAATATTGGTTGGCCTTTCCGCCACCGGCGTGCTGAGTGATGATGACACCGGGAACCGTCTCCAGAACTTCTCCCGACCGGAGGAGTGGGCGCTCCTGAATCTCCGTTGCGCCCACCGTTCCCTGTGTTCCGGAATCGGCAATTCCGATCAGATCGTCTGCGCGGCCCTGTACGTTGATGGTGGTGCTCACGGCGCTCACGGTCAGAGAAACGCGCAGGGGAGGCTGTGCCTCGGTGGCCGCGATGGAGACAGGCATCTCCCTGGTTTCAAAGCCGGAATCTGATATCACGAGACGATAACTTCCCGCCGAGAGTCCAGAGATGATGAAGAAGCCGTTTCTGTCGGACTGCGTCGTTCTCTGCACAGCCCCATCTGAACTCCGAACCTGCACGGTTGCCCCGGCAATCATCGCGCCAGAACCGTCAACGACGCTTCCTGATAGCTCATGAGGTTTATCAATCACCTGACTCGACAAGATGGATGCTCTGGCCAGAAAAGCGAGTGCTACGAACCAGACAATCGTGTTACGCGGTACCACAATATTTCCTCGCTTCAGGTAGACCAAACCGCATCAGTGCCTGTGAGTGTGAGATTTGCCGTTAGCGTGATGATGCGCGGATTCGGGCTGCGCAACAGTTGTGACGAGCCGCCCGTGCTGCACACCCTTCAATCCGATCAGGCGGCCTGCGAACTCCTCCACCCGTTGGGATTTCCCGTGGACGATCAGTACTTCCAGGCAGGAATCATGGTCGAGATGCGCGTGGCTGGTCGAGACCACCAGATCGTGGTTTGCGTGCTGTAACTCAGTCAGCTTCTCGGTAACGCCGTGGGCGTGATGGTCGTAGATCAGCGTGACCGTACCCACTACCGTCGCGTTAGGAACTGCCGTCCGCTCGGCAACAAGGCGATCGCGAATCAGATCGCGAAAGGCCTCGGACCGGTTGGTATAGCCAAGCCGGGAGATGAAATCGTCGAAGCGTTCGAGGAGATCAGAATCGAGTGCGACTCCGATCCTGCTGAGGACGCCCATGGAAACTCCTTGGAAAGGACTCTTTATCGGAAACTGAGAAATAGCACGATCACAGAATTCGTGGCACGTCATTCCATTATTCCTGCGAAAACCAGAGAGTCTTTATGATGGGCGTCACAAATGGGAATCCTACTGCGGTGTGCTTTATAGATTCGTGCTTGTAGTCGATTATGTAGCGGTCGAAGCCTTCACGGACTTCAGAGATCAACGAAGTTCCAATCGATACCGAGAAACCATTCAATCGAAATCACTTGCAATCACTGATCTTCCATGGAATCCAACAAGCCGTTTCATCCGGGTTCATCCGCAGGGCGTGTTTTTCTTGAAGGCTTGAGAGCGGCTCTCTCATTTCTGCTGAGTGGCAGCAGAAGTGCGAGGGCCGCTTTGCTGCGTGATCGCAGAGCGAACGGCGGTTCAGGAAAAGGAAAGCGTGGAATGGAGCGGGGACGGGGGAGGGCTGATTGGGAAGCGCGCTAGATGCCTACGCCGAACTCGCTGGCCTGCCGCTCGCCGGCGTTGGCGTAGAAGTCATAGGGAGTGCGCTGGTTGAACTTGTGGCGGCTGAAGAGTTCGCGGCCAATGTAGATGCCGAGCGCGGCGACGGCCATTCCCACGGAGAACCAGCCGATCACGCGCAGAGCGCTGCTCTCGTCCTGCTCTTCAGAGGTCGTGATGGATTCAGGCTCAGTGCACATTGGCTTCGTCGTCTCCTGCTTCAAGGATAACCCAACTTTATTCAGACGGTTTGTTTAATCGGAAGGTGAGCCTGCCACTTTTGTTGAGCATGCAGATTCGATGCGGGAGAGCCAGTGGGACTTGGCCGATTCGGGAAGGAAGCTGGCGCGAATGGAGTTGGCGGCGAGGCGCGCGAGTTCCTCGCGGGTGAAGCCCTGGACGGAATGGGCCAGCAGGAACTCATTGGCGATGTCGGAGCCGAAGAAGGCGGGATCGTCGGAGTTGAGGGTGACGAGCAGGCCGGCTTCGAAGTAGCTGCGCAGGGGATGCGCGGCAAAGGAGGGGCAGACGCCGGTACGGACGTTGGACGTCGGGTTGAGTTCAAGAGGCGTGCCGCGGGTTTTCAATTCATGGAGCAGGTCGGGATCGTCCATGGCCGAAACGGCATGGCCGAGTCGTTCGGAGCCGATGTTGAGGGCCTCCCAGATGGCCTCGGGGCCGGTGGTTTCTCCGGCGTGGTTGGTGAGGCGGAGGCCTGCCTGGTGCGCCTCGGCATAGAGGGCGCGGTAGGGCTCGGAGCCGGTGCGGCGCTCGTCGCCGCCCAGGCCGATGCCGATGATGGAGGGGTGGGCGGGGCGCATCTCGGCGGCCTTGCGGAAGACGCGCTCGGCCTCAGCGACGGTGAAATGGCGCACAGCGTCGAAGATCCAGTAGATGGTGATGCCCAGCTCAGCGTGGGCGCGCTCCCTTGCTCGCTCCAGGCCGGCGAAGATGGGCTCGAAGACGTGGGGGTCGTGATTGCGCCAGAGGTAAATGACGCCGACGGAGATGTAGACCTCGGCGTGGACGACGCCCTGCGCGGCGAGCTGCTGCATCATGCGCCAGGCGGCGAGCTCGTAGTCCTCGGGGTGGATGAGCTGGCCGGTGACAGCTTTGAAGGCGTCCATGAAGCCGCTGAAGTCCGTGAAGCGGTAGAGGGCCTCGGCCTGGGCGAGGGTGATGGGCGTCTTGTCGTGGCGCTGACTCAGCTCGACGAGCGTGGAGGGCAGGATGGCGCCTTCGAGGTGCAGGTGCAGCTCGGCCTTGGGGAGCCGGCGGATGAATTCGCGGATTTCGGTCACATGTTCAGTTTAGCGGGAGGGCGGGCGGGTGCACGCCTGGGTGAGAGCGGGTCCATTTATCCACATCTGGCACGTGGTTTTCAACGATGGCGGCGGGCGGGGGCGGCGGTGAGAATAAAGAGCTGAGAATGATGGAGATTCCTGTGCCCGGAAAGCTGGAATTGATTGTTGGACCGATGCGGAGCAACAAGACGGCGGAGTTGCTGCGGCGCGTGGAGATACGGCGACAGTATGCGCGGCAGTATGTGCTGCTGCTGAAGCCGAGCGCCGACACGAAGGCGGCGGCGGGGCTGGTGGAGAGCCGCAACCAGAACGGCTGCGGCAGGATGGAGGCGGTGGAGTTTCCGGCGGCCGACCCGTGGGCGGCGCTCGCGATTCTGGCCGCGACGGAGCAGCGGATTGGCAAGCGCGTGGAGTGCGTGGCGCTGGACGAAGGCCAGTTTGTGCAGGATCTGTTTCTGTTTACCAAGCGCCTGCTGGAGACGGGCCACGACGTGATGGTCTCGGGCCTGGAACTGGATTTTCGCGGGCTGCCGTTCGGAGAGATGCTCGACCTGTCGTGGCTGGTGCGCACCTATGCGGGGAATGTTACCGAGCTGGTGGCGTATTGCAGTTGCGGAGCGAAGGCGCTTTACCCGCAGCGGCTGATTGACGGCAAGCCCGCTCCATATGAGAGCCCGGTGATTATGGCTGGCGACAACTACGAGCCGCGCTGCGCGGAGCATTTTGTTCTGCCGGGAAAGCCGCACTGAGAACAAGCAAGTCTGGCTGACCCTCACGAGTTGGTTGTCGCCGGGCGATTGGAGGGAAGCACGTCTCAGGGTAGTTATCCCCGGGGATCGTGAGTAACCTGAATTCCGTGAACGCCGTGGCTGGTTTTTAGTAATCGAGAACCGCACCTTCTTCCTGAGGACCAGATGCCAATGCGCTAACTGGCCCAGCTGCCGGTCGTCTGGGCGATGACTGGATTCGCATCGTTTTTTTACATCTTGACAAACTAGAGGAGAGAACCGTATACCTCTCGATTATCTAGTGGAGGGCCCCGTGGGCGTGAGCAATCGCGAGCTGGTTCAAGGGACGCTGGAAATGCTGGTGCTCAAGACACTGGCTCTCGAATCGATGCACGGGTACGGAATAGCGCTTCGCATCGAGCAGGTGAGCGACGGTGTGTTCCGGGTGAATCCGGGGTCGCTGCTTCCCGCACTGAGCCGCATGGAGCGGGCGGGGCGAATTCGCGGAGAATGGCGCTCGACGGAAAACAACCGCCGGGCGAAATATTACACGCTGACTGCCGCCGGACGTAAAGCACTTGAACAGGAGTGCCGACAGTGGGGCCGCCAGATCGCGGCTATCGAACGGATTCTCGAAGCCTGAGGAAGGGGAGACATGCTGCGAAGTCTCGTGGCTGGTGTGCGGGCGTTGATTCACCCGTCCGAGCGCAACGCCCAGATCGAAGAGGAACTCAGAAGCTTTTTCGCGGCCTCCGTGGAGGATAAGTTGCGCTGCGGTGTGAGCCTGGAGAACGCCGAGCGCGAGGCCCGTGCCGAGATAGGCAGCCGCGAGATGGTGCGGCATAACGTCTGGTCGGCTGGCTGGGAATCGGCGGTCGATTCGTTTGTGCGGGAGTTGTGCGTTACAGCGCGTCAACTGAGAAAGTCGCCGGGGTTTGCGGTGACGGCTATCCTCACGCTGGCCTTCGGCATCGGCGCCACAACCGCGATCTTTTCGATCATGGAAGGCGTGCTGTTGCGTCCGTTGCCGTTTCTGCAACCTAGGCAACTGGTGGCGCTGTCGGACGTGCTGGTGAACACAAAGACCGGCCACGCGCCGGGAGAAATCGGCGTAACGGCGCGGGAAATCCTGGCTTATGAGCGGTACTCGCACGCCTTTGTGGGTCTCGGTGGTTACCAGCGGAGCAGGTACGCGCTTACGGGCGCGGGCGCGCCGGAGGAGATCAACGCCGCGCGGCTTACAGCGAGCGTCTTTCCGGTGCTCGGGGTTTCCCCGCTGATGGGGCGCGTGTTTACGCAGCAGGAGGACTCGGACCGCGCGCAGGTGACGATGATCAGCTACGCGATGTGGCGCAGTCGCTTTAGTGGAGATCCAAAGATACTGGGACGGAAGATCGAACTCGACCGCAAGACGTACGAGATTATCGGCGTGATGCCGCGCGGATTCGAGTTTCCACTAGTACAGGGGCAATTGAATCAGAACGAGTTGTGGACGCCGATGAGCTTTACCACGGATGAGCTGTCGACCGGCAACTCTGCCAGTTGGTGCTGCGCGATGGTCGGCCGCCTCAGACCTGGCGTAACACCGGAGAAGGCACAACAGGATGCTGAACGCGTAGCGCAGGAAATCATGCGTGACTATCCGGCCTTCATGAGCAGTATGCATATCAGCGCGATTGTCCGTCCGCTCGCTGAGGACTCGGTTGCTCAGGCCCGGCCTCTGATCCACACGCTCTTTCTCGCAGTAGTCGTGGTGCTCTTCATCGCATGCGCCAACCTCGCTGGGCTGCTGCTGGTGCGCGTGATCCGGCGGCGGCGGGAGATTGCGGTGCGGCTAGCGCTGGGCGCGAGCGGAGCGGCAGTGCTGCGGCAGAGCCTCGTGGAAACGCTCGCGTTAAGCCTGGCGGGAGGCTTGATTGGACTGGGGTTGGCGACGCTGGCAATACGGATTGGCATCAGCTTTTTACCGGAGACGTTGCCGCGCGTCGAATCAATCCGGCTCGACTGGCACGTGGTCCTGTTTGCGTTGGGCACGGCATTGCTAACCGGATTGCTGTGCGGGATGGTGCCGGCGCTGGCCGCGGCGCGCACCGGCATGAACGAGACGCTCAAAGACGGCGGACGCACGGGATCGGCCGGCAGCGCGCACGCGCGCCTACGCTCCGCACTGGTGGTCGCAGAGATTGCCGTGGCCCTGATGCTGCTGATCGCCTCAGGCCTGTTGCTGCTCAGCTTTGAAAAGCTGCGCGAAGTCCATCTAGGCTTCCGCACCGATCACATGCTGACAGCCAACTACAACCTGCCGCAGGAGCAGTACGCGACGCAGGCTGCAATCGACGCCTTCAACAATGCCTTGTTGAGTAAACTGCGGGCTTTGCCGGGTGTGCAGGCAGTGGGCATTACATCGGTGCTGCCGGCGACCGGGAACATCAGGAACAGCTCCTTTCTGGCCGACGGTTATGTTGAGCCCAAAGGCGCAAGTATGAATCTTGCCTGGCCCTCGCAAGTCATGGGCAATTACATTCAGGCAGCGGGGATTCCGCTACTTCAGGGCCGTGAATTTACTCCTGCGGATGACGCAAAGGCGCCGCTGGTGGCGATTGTGAATGAGAAACTGGCCCAGCACTTCTGGCCCGGACAGGATCCGCTTGGCAAGCGCCTGCGCTGGGGACTTCCCGAGACACCCACGCTCTGGATAACGGTGGTGGGCGTGATAGGCGATATCAAGCAGATGTCCGCGGACGCTCCAACGCAGTACCAGATCTACCAGCCCGGCAGTCAATACCTGGCTTCGTTCGGAAAGCTGGTGCCGCCCGGCTCGCTAAGCGCGCAGGGTGGAAGTATCGTGCTGCGCACGGCGCTGCCACCCGACAGCATGATGGAATCGCTGCGTGCGACTGTGCGGTCCATCGATCCGCAGCTTCCGCTCACCAAGGTCCATTCGATGGACGAAGCATTGAGCCAGACGGTGGCGCCTCACCGGTTCAACGCCGTGCTGATTACAAGCTTTGCCGCGGCCGCCGTGCTGCTGGCACTCATGGGCATCTACAGCGTGATTGCGTTTTCCGCCGCGATGCGCACGCAGGAGATGGCGATTCGCATGGCCCTGGGCGCGCAGCGCGTGGACATCGTGCGGCTGGTGTTGATCTCCGGAGCAAAACTGGCGGTGATCGGAGTCCTGATCGGCCTGGCTGGAGCAGCAGCGGCTTCGAGCCTTGTACGCAGTTTCTTGTTCCAAGTAAGCCCATTCGATCCAGGCGTGCTGGCGCTGGCGGCTATTGCCGTGCTTGCACTGGCCCTGCTGGCGTCGGCGTTGCCGGCGCGCCGGGCAGCGGCTGTCGATCCGATTGAAGCATTGCGAGGCGAATAGAAGTGCCATCCGCGTGTAGGAGATTCTGTTTTTTCTGTCTCAGCACGAGCAAACTTCGGACTTCCAGAGTCCGACAGTCCGGCCACTCATCGATCATTGCCAGAGAAAACGCCGCCACCACAGTCGCGTCATTTGGTTGCCGGAATCACTAGCCGAGCAGAGCCAATTCACGCATCGAGGACTGATTTGTACCCCGAAGTCGGCCAGTGTTTAGCGGTTCCTGGTACGCAGTTCAAGCGTATAGCGACGGGGCCACGCGCTTATCCGGGGACAAGGCAGGCGGACTTAGCGGATTGGCTCACGTCCTTAGCGGGTTCCCGCGAACTCTGACCGGTGGCGGCTGTAGAAGAAGTAGATGAGCAGGCCGGTGACGAGCCAGGCGAAGAAGGCCATCCACGTGAGGACTTCGAGGCCCATCATCAGCACGATGCAGAAGATGATGCTGAGCACGGGGAAGAGCGGGCCGAGCGGAGCCTTGAAGGCGCGGGGGCGGTCCGGCTCGCGGTAGCGCAGGATGAGCACGGCGACGGAGACCAGTACAAAGGCAAACAGGGTGCCGATGTTGGAGAGGTTGGAGACGGTGCCGATGTCGAGCAGGCCGGCGGGGATGCCGACGACGAATCCGGCGACCCAGGTGGAGATGGCGGGCGTGCGGAAGCGCGGATGGATGCGGCTGAAGACGTCGGGGAGCAGGCGGTCGCGGGACATGGCGAACCAGACGCGCGCCTGGCCGAGCTGGAAGACGAGGATGGATGACGTCATGCCGAGCAGGGCGCCGATGAGGACGAAGAGGCGTACCCAGCTGAGTCCGGCGCCGCCGGGCTGGAGCGAGAGGCGCTGGAGGGCGTTGACGACGGGAGCGGCGTCTCCCATGACGGACTGCCAGGGGACGATGCCGCTGAGGGCGATGGCGACTCCGCCATAGAGCAGGGTGCAGGCGATGAGGGTGGCGAGGATGCCGATGGGCAGGTCGCGCTGCGGGTTGCGGCATTCCTCGGCGGCGGTGGAGACGGAGTCGAAGCCGATGTAGGTGAAGAAGATGATGGAGCCGCCGGTGAGGACTCCCGACCAGCCGTTGGGCATGAACGGATGCCAGTAGTGCGGCTTGATGAAGCTGGCGGCGGCGATGACGAAGACGATGATGGCGCAGATCTTGATCAGCACCAGCATGTTGTTGGTGCGGGCCGACTCGCGGATGCCGCGAACGAGGATCGCGGTGAGGATCATGACGACGAGGAAGGCGGGAATGTTGAAGCCGAAGTGCCAGCCGGGCTGGTAGAGGTCGCGGCCGGCGAGGTCCTGGAGGCCGGTGGGCAGATAGGCGGGGGAGATCCACTTGAGCGCGGGGTGGATGCCGAACCAGTCCATGAGGTCGACGATGTGGGCGGCAAAGCCGACGCTGACGCTCATGTTGCTGAAGGCGTATTCCAGAATCAGATCCCAGCCGATGATCCAGGCGACGAGTTCGCCGAGGGTGGCGTAGGTGTAGGTGTAGGCCGATCCGGCAATGGGGATCATGGAGGCCAGTTCGGCATAGCAGAGGCCTGTGAAGGCGCAGACGATGGCGACGAGGACGAGCGAGAGCGCGAGCGCCGGACCCGCGCCGGGGCGGCCGGCCATTGCGGTGTGCGTGAGCAGGAAGTGCAGGAGGGGCGTTGAGCTGATGGAGGGCGCGTCAAAGCGCTGGCCCGCCATGGCCGTGCCGATGACCGTGAAGATGCCGGAGCCGATGACGGCACCGATGCCGAGCGAGGTAAGCGACCAGGGGCCGAGCGACTTTTTGAGCGCGTGGTGCGGATCCTCTGAGTCGCGGATGAGCTTGTCGATGGACTTGCGGGCGAGCAGTTGGCTGGGCAGGGTGGTTCTCCTGGGTCGGCTGGTTCCCGGCGCCGCGTGCGAACGAGCGCCTTCTGCGCAGTGTACAGAGTCGGGATTGAGGTGGGGAAGTCCCCGGGGCGGATGCGCTGCAAAAGAGGAGGGCCAGCCGCTGCGGGCTGGCCCTCGGGTGCTGCGCGTGTGATGCGGCTTAGCGCTTCGACTGGCCGCGCGCCAATTTCTTGACCTTCTTCTTGTTGGAGCCGCGCGGGGTGGTCCGCTTGGCCTTGGGAGCGGCCTTCTTGCGGGCTGCGCGTTTTACTTTCTTCCGTTCCTGCCGGTCTTCAATCTTGGTTGTGTCCACTGCTGTCCTCTTTCGCTGCCGATTCTTCAATGTTTCCCGTGCGCCGGGCGTTTGCAACCCCTATGGTAACAGGGTTTGTGGGCGAGGCGGAAGCAGAGCTCGTGCGGATGGGCTGCTGAGAAACGGTGCTGGAAGGCGGATCGGCGTACAATGGAGAAAGAGAAAAAGAAAAGCCTGCCTGCTCGGCCCTGGCCGTCCAATGCTTCCGGCGAGCTCCGTAGCCCACGCAACAGTTACCTGTTCCCAAGTACCAGCTGAACGGAGTTTGTCATGCGTTCCGAGAAAATTCACCGCGCCCTGGCGCAGGGTATGAACCGCTTTGAGGTTTGCCAGCTTGTTTCCAAGGGAGTGAAGGCGACGCACAAGACGGGATCGCGGTTTGAGGATTCAATTAACGATGTACTGCAATATCTGGGCACCCACGATGTACCGAGCGAAGGGCTTCATCCGGGGCAGGGCGCCGCGTCACTGCGGCCGGCCGCCTGAGTCGGGCCCCGGGGCGCCGGAACCAGTGCTCAACGCAAGAAAGGGACGGCAGGTTCGCCGTCCCTTTCTCTTTGATTCCAAGCCGGTTGTCTGTTATTTAAACGACCTGAACGTTTTCGGCCTGCCAGCCCTTGGGGCCCTTGGTCACGTTGAACTGGACCCTCTGGCCTTCCTGCAGTGAACGGAAACCGTTCGACTGGATGGCGGTGTGATGGACGAAGACGTCCTCGCCGTTTTCACGGCTCAAAAATCCAAATCCCTTGGCGTCATTGAACCACTTGACTGTGCCTGTTTCCATGATGTGTTGATCCTTTGATACTGATTTACCGCGAACGCAATGTGGAAGTGTTTGCGTGTGGAGCGGTAACTCGGAACAGGCAAGGACTTCTTTAATCGAATTCTACGATTGAGTTAAGTATAGCACGGAAATGGATTTCACCCGTGGCAAAGGCCTAAATCTTCTGAAGATTGGCGAACTTCTCGACGAGCTTCTTCATGCCGTGGCGGGTGAACATGACGGTGATCTTGGCGTCGTCGCCGTCGCCCTCGCGGTAGAGGACTGTGCCCTCGCCGTACTTGGAGTGGCGGACGCGCTGGCCTTTGTTGAGGCTGGTGGCGCCGGAGGGTGTGGGGATGCCACTGGCCGGACGGGCAAGAACGCCGGGCTTGAGCGTGCCCGGCTTGCCGCCGAAGAAGCGGGCGATGTTGTCGATCGAGTTTGGCTCTTCCTGCACCGGCGGTGCTTCCGGCGCTGGCGCGCTATTCACCGTTGAAGCAGATTCGTGGCCGGTTGAGGAAGGCTTTGCGGCGGACTTCATCCAGGAAGCGACGAAGGGCTTGGAAGATCCGGCGCTACCGGTGTAACTCCTGCGTGGAGTGATGGTTGGGGCACCGGCAAAGCGGGGGGCTTCCTGGCTTTCGTCTTCGTAGTTGTAGTGGCGGCCCGTGGAATCCTCGTCGTAGCCGCGGCGGCGTGTACTCGAGTATCCGTAACCAGATGTAGACCAGGCGCTGGCGCGGGGGGCGAGGTTTTCGACGAGCTGGCCGGGGACTTCTTCGAGGAAGCGCGAGGGGACGCTCATCTCCGGCGCGTCGTTGCCGTAGCGGCGGCGGTAGTTGGCGCGGGTGAGGATGAGGGTGTTCATGGCGCGCGTCATGCCGACGTAGCAGAGGCGGCGCTCTTCCTCTAATTCTTCTGGATTGTTGAGGGTGCGTGAGTGGGGGAAGAGGCCTTCTTCAAGCCCGGCGAGGAAGACGAGCGGGAACTCGAGGCCCTTGGCGGCGTGCAGCGTCATGAGCGTGACGCGGGCATCGGGGTCGAACTGGTCGGTGTCCGAGGCGAGCGCGGCGTGGTCAAGGAACTCGGCGAGCGTCTCGCCGCGGGTTTCGGCGTCGTGGGCGGCGTTGGCCAGTTCCTTCAGGTTTTCGATGCGGCTGAAGGCCTCGGGCGAGCCTTCGGCTTCAAGGGCTTTGATGTAGCCGGTGCGGTCGATGAGGAAGCGGATGAGCTCAGGGAGCGTGGCGGCATCGCCGGGGGCTCTGAAGCCTTCGACTTTTTGGGGTTCCACGGCTGTGGGATCGTTGGTTCCGGGTCTCAGAGGCGAGGCCTGGGGCGCCCGGCCGGATTCGGATTGTGACGCTTTCTTCACTTGCTTCGGCATTTTGAGGAAGGGCCGCTTTGGGGTCTCGGCGAAGGGTGAGAAGTTGGCGGCGTTGAGCAGGGGGAGTTGATTTTCGTTGCCACCGAACGAGAAGTCGGCGTCTGGCGCTTCGGCGCTCTCATTTAGTGCGCTGGGTGACTCGGTGGCACCGAAGGCGAAATCGGTATCCGTGTCGGCGGGGGCGGCAATGTCTGCGGAGAGCTTGCCGGCGAAGTCGGGGTCGAGCATGGCCTGCGCGTCGAGGATGAGCTGGCGGAAGGAGTCAAGCGCCATGAGGGCGCGGGTGGGGATGAGCCGGTTGGCGATGGCGGCGGCGAGGGCGTCCCAGGTGGAGACGCCGGTTTCGAGGGCCAGGCGCTCCAGTGTTTCGAGCGTGGTTTTGCCGATGCCGCGGGCCGGGGTGTTGATGACGCGCTGCAAGGCCATGGAGTCATGCGGGTTGCGAACAAGGCGCAGGTAGCCGAGCAGGTCCTTGATCTCAGCGCGCTCGTAGAAGCTGAAGCCGCCGACCATGGTGTATTTGACCTGGTAGCGGCGCAGGGCCTCTTCAATGAGGCGCGACTGCGAGTTGGTGCGGTAGAGCACGGCGCAGTGAGCCTGGGTGGGGTCGTCGGCTTCGCGCAGGAACTTCTGGATGCGGTCGGCGATGAAGAGGGCTTCGTTTTCGCCGTCGGGGGCCTCGTAGTAACCGATCTGCGAGCCGCCCTGGCGGTCGGTCCAGAGCTTTTTGCCCTTGCGGCGGACGTTGTTGGCGACGACGGCTCCGGCGGCTTCAAGGATGACTTGCGTGGAGCGGTAGTTCTGCTCGAGGCGGACAATGCGGGCGTCGGGGAAGTCCTTCTCGAACTCGAGGATGTTGCGGATGTCGGCACCACGCCAGGAGTAGATGCTCTGGTCCTCGTCGCCGACGGCGCAGACGTTT
>JAKAFB010000080.1:6656-15136 GCA_021818105.1 Acidobacteriota bacterium | reverse complement strand
AGCTGCACCGCAACCCGCCCCAGCGATGCCGTTGAAAGTCCGATGATGAGTCTCTGCGCATGGCTGCGCCAGCCCGAGCCGTAGCGGCGGCCAAACAGCAGCACCAGTACGCCCAGCCCGATCGTCAGCACGTCCACCAGCAGCCCGGTCTTCTGCGCAATCAGTTGCAACAACTCTAGTGTGGAGATAAGCGTGCCCGCCGTCAGAGTCTTCCACGCGGGCCACACGCCCCAGAAGCCCAACACCAGCCCGCCCACCACCGTCAGCGCAATCGTCCACCCAATCAGTGTCCGCCGCTCCACCGTGCCAAAGGCGCGCCGTGCCGCTTCGCCCACCACCATCAGCGAAACCAGAGCTGAAATGTCCGCCAGCACAATGAAGATCTCGCTCATCGTCAGCTGGGGCAGCCGGCCGTAGAGCAGGCGGCTGCTGATTAGCCGCAGAGCAGACAGAGCAATTCCCACCGTGAACCAGCGAAACACACGCGCCCGGTCGCGTCCCAGCAACACCACAAGCAGAACCAGGTGCGCGGCAAACGTCAGCGTCCACAATATCTGGACAGGCGTAAAAGCAAAGTTGAGGTGCATGAACTCCTTGTTAAGCCCTTGTGCTCCAGCATGCGGCAGGGCGCAAAAACGTCGTTTGGGGCCTGTGTCCCGGTCAACCATCCGGTGGCTAGTATCACCGGTCGAGTCAGTGCATCAGCCGGTCTGCCTGCCATGTTGCGCGGGAATACTACGGAAAAGATGGTGCGCCCGGAGAGATTCGAACTCCCGACCTAATGCTCCGGAGGCATTCGCTCTATCCAGCTGAGCTACGGGCGCGCTCTTCCAGCATATCGTATTTCGCGGATTCGCGGCGTTTTTCAGCCCTTCGCCGGGCCTTCGGCGCGTGCCGCATCGCGCTGCGCGCGCAGCTCCTCCATCACGGACTGGATCAGCGCCTTGGCTCCTTCCATCCCGCTCAGCACCGCCTGCAGGTCCAGCGCAGGCACGTTGGGATTCCGGCTCGACGTGCAATACACCCCATGCTGCCCCACCATGATCAGCGAGTCGGTCAGCAGGTCCAGCGCCACCGCCAGCCTCCCGCGCTCCACGCCCATCATGAACTCGTGCTGCTCCAGCTCCGCGCGCTTTTCATCAAATACGCTCATAGCAACAGCCTAGCGGAAAATGCCGGCCCTTGGCCGTGCCATTGCCCGGGCGCTACCATACAAGCCGAAGTGCGCGCTCAAGCACATGGCGCACCTATGGGAAAATTCATGCCATCAATAATCGCAGAAGTCAGGGCGAATCGAGCAGCAATCCTCTGCCTCTTGGGGCTTGCCGCATCGGCGGCGTGTGCAGCCGCGCCGCCGCACACACTGGCCAAGCCCGACCTCGGCCCCAACGTGTTCATTTTTGACCCCGCCATGCCTCCCAACGCCATGCAGGCGCAGATCGACAAAATCTACGCCCAGCAGCAGCACAGCGAGTTCGGCGCCGGCCGCTACGCGCTTCTCTTCCTGCCCGGCGAATACCACCTCGACGTGCCCGTCGGCTTCTACACGCAGGTGCTCGGCCTCGGCGCAACGCCAGATTCCGTGCACATCACCGGCAACGTCCACGCCGACGCCAGCCTGCCCCGCAACAACGCCACCTGCACCTTCTGGCGTGCCGCCGAGGGCTTCTCCGTCACGCCCACCGGCGGCACCATGCAGTGGGCCGTCTCGCAGGCCGTGCCCTTCCGCCGCATGCACGTGCACGGCAACCTCGTGCTCCACCAGCAGCACGGCTGGGCCAGCGGCGGGTGGATGTCCGACACGCTCGTCGATGGCAACGTCGACTCCGGCACGCAGCAGCAGTGGATTTCCCGCAACAGTGACTGGGCCAGTTGGACCGGCGCCAACTGGAACATGGTCTTTGTCGGCATCCCGCATCCGCCCGCGGGCGAGTGGCCCCAGCCGCCCTACACCAAGGTCGCCCAAACCCCCATCGTGCGCGAGAAACCCTTTCTCGAAGTGGACGCGAAAGGGAACTGGTCCGTCCGTCTGCCCGCGCTCCGCACCAATAGCGTAGGCATCACCTGGCGTAGCGGCTCCACGCCCGGCCGCTCCATCGCGCTCAGCCATTTCTACATCGCCCGTCCTGACCGCGACACCGCCTCCAGCATCAACGCGCAGCTCGCTCGAGGTAAGGACCTTCTTCTCACGCCCGGCATCTACGACCTCGCCGAGCCCATCCGCATCTCCCGCGCCAACACCGTCGTCATGGGCCTCGGCTTCGCCACGTTGCATCCCACGCACGGCACCGCAGCTATTACCACCGCCGACGCTGACGGCATCGAGATTGCAGGCATCCTCCTCGACGCCGGCGAGCAACGCTCGCCTGTCCTCCTTGAAGTTGGTCCGCAGGGCAGCAACGCCAGCCATGCGAAAAATCCCATCACGCTCCACGACGTGTTCTTCCGCATCGGCGGAGCAGGCGTAGGCCGCGCGCAGGTCAACCTTCGCATCAACAGCCATGACACCATCGTGGACCACACCTGGATCTGGCGCGCCGATCACGGCTCCGGCGTGGGCTGGACGAGCAACACCAGTGACAACGGCCTCGTCGTCAATGCCGACCGCGTCACCATCTACGGACTCTTCGTCGAGCATCATCAGCAGTTCCAGGTCCTCTGGAACGGCAACTACGGTCGCACCTACTTCTATCAATCTGAAATCCCTTACGACCCACCCGATCAGCCCAGCTACACCAGCGCCCCCGGCACCAACGGCTGGGCCTCTTACAAAGTGGCAGACAGCGTCACCCATCATGAAGCCTGGGGCCTCGGCGTCTACAGCGTCTTCCGCCATCCCAACGTCGTCCTCAGCCGCGCCATTGAGGTTCCGCGCACGCCCGGTGTTCACTTCCACCACATGATGACCATTGCTCTCGACGATAAAGGCGAAATATCCAACGTCATCAATGATCAAGGCGGGCCCACGTCGATCCATCCGCGTACCACGCCCCGCGTCGCGGACTACCCATAAATCCGCGCTTCGAGCCAAGGCCGCCGCTTCATGGGAAAATAGACAGGTACACGCCATGACTAACGAAGGCCTTCCCGAAGAGCAGCCCACCCCCGCCCAAACCGCGGAGCCCGCCCCCGAGCCCGCACCAGAGCCCGCCTCTGAGTCTGTCGAAGACTTCGGCGCTCTGCTCAAGGAGTTCGAGCGCAGCCACGCGCACAAGCCCGAGGGCGGCGCAAAGCAGTTGGAGGGTACTGTCGTCTCCCTCACCGCTGATCAGGTCTTCCTCGACATCGGCTACAAAATCGAGGGCGTGCTTCCGCGCTCGGCCTTCGAGCGCAACGCTGAAGGCGTCAAGCCCGGCGACGTTATTCCCGTCTCCATCAAGGGCCGCAACGAGCAGGGCTACTACGATCTCTCGCGCTTCAGGGTCGCCCAGCCCCGCGACTGGTCCGCGCTGGAAGCGGCCTTCGCGCAAAAGCTCGCTGTCGTCGGCACCGTCACCGCCATCGTCAAAGGCGGCGCCAGCGTTGACATCGGCGTTCGCGCCTTCATGCCTGCCTCCCGCAGCGGCACGCGCGACGCCGCTGAGCTTGAGAAGCTCGTCGGCACTGAGATTACCTGCCGCATCACCAAGCTCGACGTCACCGACGAAGACGTCGTCGTCGATCGCCGCGTCGTGCTGGAAGAGCAGGCCCGCGGCCTCGCAGAGGGCCGCCGCGCTGCCATGAAGGAAGGCGACACCCTCACCGGCACCGTCCGCACCCTCATGCCCTACGGCGCGTTCATTGACCTCGGTGGCATCGATGGCCTCCTTCACGTCAGTGACATTTCCTGGGGCCGCGTCACCAAGCCTGAAGACGTGCTCACCGTCGGCCAGCAGTTGCAGGTCCGCATTCTCAAAATCGACCCCGAAACCAGGAAGCTCTCCCTCGGCCTCAAGCAGCTTCAGCCCGAGCCGTGGCAGGCCGCCGCGGAGAAATATCAGCTCGGCCAGCGCATCACCGGCCCCGTCACCCGCCTCACTGACTTCGGCGCCTTCGTTGAGCTTGAGCCTGGCATCGAGGGACTCATCCACATTTCAGAGATGACCTGGGGCAAGAAGGTCCGTCACCCCGGCGACCTGGTCAAGCCCGGCGACACCGTGGACGCCGTCATCCTTGCCATCAAGCCGGAAGAGAAGCGCATCTCCCTCGGCCTCAAGCAGACGCTCGGCGACCCTTGGGCCGATGTGCCGCAGCGTTTCCCTATTGGCGCGCACATTGAGGGTCCGGTGACGAAGCTCATGAAGTTCGGCGCCTTCGTGCAACTCGCCGAAGGCATTGAGGGCCTCGTCCACATCAGTGAAATCAGCGCCGACAAGCGCCTCAATCATCCGTCTGACGTGCTCCATGCGGGCCAGGTCGTCAAGGCGCAGGTGCTCGCCATCGATACCGAAAAGCGCCAGATCAAGCTTTCGATGAAGCAGCTCATTCCCACCAGCATCGACGAGTATCTCGCTGAGCATAAACCCGGCGATCGCGTCTCCGGCCGCGTCGTCGAAGTCTCCGCCAGCCGCGCCACCGTCGAACTCGGCGAAGGCATCCGCGCCACCGCGCGCATCGCCGCCGCCTCTGCCGCTGCCAGTGAAGCAAAGACCGAAGCCAATGCCGACCTCTCCTCGCTCTCGTCCATGCTGCAAGCCCGCTGGAAGGGAAGCGCCGCCGCGCCATCAGCCCACCCCGAGCCGCTCCGCGCCGGCCAAATTCGCAGCTTCAAGATCGTCAAGCTCGACGCCGCAAGCAAGCAGATTGAAGTGGAGCCGGTACAGGAATAGAAGAACGGCTAGAAGAAGATCTCGTCCTCGTAGCACCAGCGCCACGTATCCCCGCGCTCAATCGACTCGATCAGCGGGTGCTGCGTCTCTTCAAAGTGCCTGCGCGCGTGCTGGTTCTTTGACGAGTCACAGCAGCCCACGTAGCCGCAATCCAGGCACATGCGCAGGTGCAGCCACGTGTCGCCTTTCTTTACGCAGTCCTCGCAGCGCTTCGATTGCGGCTTCACATCCTTCAGATATTCGGCAATATGACTGCACTTCTTTTCCATTCGTGACCTCCCGTTGCCCGAAAAAACTCCCTTACGACACCCTGTACTGCCCTGCCAGTTCCTGGAACTCCTTCACCTGCGCCTCCACCCACGCGTTGTCATGATCCAGCTCGGCGGCCAACAGTCGTGCCACCTGTTCCGCCATTTCGCTTGCGGCTTGTGCGTTCAGGAAGAGCGCCCGTGTGTGCCGTGCCAGCACGTCTTCCACCGTGCGTGCCATCTCCGCCCGCGCCGCCCAAATCACCTCCGCCGCAATGTACGGCAGCTCTGGATGCAGCCGCGCCGCCAGCACGGGATCATGCGCCAGAGTGCGAATCGCATCCGCATCCGTCCCATACACTGCCAGGTGCCCCAACTCCTCCGCATCGCGCATGTAGCCGTGAATGCGCAGATTCCGCGTGGGGCACGGCTCATCGCGCAGCTTGCCCAGTGTAATCGCGTGGTCCACGCAGTCCTCGGCCATGTGTCGGTACGTCGTCCACTTCCCGCCCGTAATCGTCAACAACCCTGATGTGTCCACGTGAATCACATGATCGCGCGACAGCGCTGACGTCTTTCCATCGCCCTTCACCAGCGGACGCAGCCCCACATACACCGCCAGCACATCCGCTCTGCTCGGCGGCCTGGTCAAGTACCGCTTCGCCGTGTCCAGAATGAACTCAATCTCTTCATCCAGCGGTCGCGGCTCCACGCTCGGCGCGTCCAGCGGAGTGTCGGTCGTGCCCGCCACTGCATGCCCATGCCAAGGAATCACAAACAGCACGCGTCCATCGCTCGTGCGCGGCACCATCAGCGCCGTATCGCTCTTCAAAAACGATCCATCAAACACCAGATGGATGCCCTGGCTCGTCACCACCAGTGTCTCTGCCTCGGGGTCCGCCATACGCCGAATCGAATCCGAAAACACGCCCGTCGCATTCACCACAATACGCGCCGGGATAGTCAGTTCCTCGCCCGACTCCGCGTCGCGCGCCGTCAGCCCATTCACATAGCCATCTGCGTCGCGCAGCAGCCCCGTGGCAGGGCAGTAGTTCACCAGTGTCCCGCCGTGGTCTGCCGCCGTCATGGCCAAATGAATCAGCAGCCGCGCATCGTCAAACTGCCCATCGTAGTAGATAACCCCGCCGCGCAACTCCTCCGGCTCCAGCCCCGGCAGCCTCTCCAGTGTCTCCTCTTTTGACAGCAGCTTTGACGCGCCAAAGCCGTACTTGCCCGCCAGCAGGTCATAGAGCTTCAGCCCGATCCCATAAAACGGCGCCTCCCACCATGAGTAATTGGGTACGACGAAGGCAAGGTCATGCACCAGGTGCGGCGCATTCTGCCGCAGCAGGCCGCGCTCCTTCAGTGCAGACATCACCAGCGGCACATTCCCCTGTTCCAGGTAGCGCACGCCTCCATGCACCAGCTTCGTGCTGCGGCTGCTCGTGCCCTTGCCAAAGTCATAGGCCTCCACCAGTACCACGTCCAACCCGCGTGCGGCCGCATCCACGGCCACGCCCATGCCGGTTGCCCCGCCGCCAATCACGGCGATGTCCCAGGGCTCTTTGCGCTCCCTGATCTTCCGCACCATCTCTTCTCTGCGCATCACTCGCTCCAGCTTCTTGACCGTTCCACGGCGCGTTGCCACTGCGCACGCCGTTTCGTCCGTTCCTCGGCGCTCATGCGCGGCTCAAAGCGCACATCACCTTCCCGCTTCGCGCGCAGCTCCTCAGGGCTCGCCCAGAATCCCACCGCCAACCCCGCCAGATACGCCGCGCCCAGCGCCGTGGTCTCCGTCACGCGCGGCCGCACCACCGGCACGCCCAGCACGTCGGCCTGGAACTGCATCATCAAATCATTCACCGCCGCGCCGCCATCCACGCGCAGCGCGCCCAGCGGTGTTCCCGTTTCGCTGTGTACTGCCTCCAGCACATCCGCCACTTGAAACGCGATGCTCTCCAGCGCCGCCCGCGCAATGTGCCCCGGCTTCGTGTCGCGGCGCAAGCCAATCAGCAGCCCGCCCGCATGCGGATCCCAGTGCGGAGCGCCCAGCCCCACAAACGCCGGCACAAACACCACGCCACCCGCATCCGGCACGCCCATCGCCAGCGCCTCCACCTCAGCCGAGGAGCCAATCAGCCGCAGGTTGTCGCGCAGCCACTGCACCACCGCGCCGCCAATAAAAATGCTGCCCTCCAGCGCATACTCCAGCCTGTGCTGCGCGCTCGCGGCGAGTGTCGTAATCAGCTTGTGCTTCGAGCGCACAAACCGCGTGCCAATGTTCTGCAGCAGAAAGCAGCCCGTGCCATACGTGTTCTTCGCCTCGCCCGCGTTCCAGCACAGCTGCCCGAACAGCGCCGCCTGCTGATCGCCTGCAATCCCTGCAATGGGAATCCCGCCCAGCGCCAGCGTCGTCGTCACCTCGCCCACCTTCTCGCTTGACCACGCCACCTCTGGCAACACGCTCGCCGGAATGTCGAAGATGCGCAGCAGCTCCTCGTCCCACGCGCCCTTCACAATGTTGTAGAGCAGCGTGCGCGAAGCGTTCGTCACGTCTGTCACATGCTGCTGGCCGCTCGTCAGGTGCCAGATAAGCCACGTGTCCACCGTGCCAAACGCCAGCTCGCCGCGCTCCGCCCTCGCCCGCGCGCCCGGCACATTGTCCAGAATCCACTGCAGCTTTGTCGCAGAAAAATACGGGTCCAGCACCAGCCCCGTCTTGTTGGAGACGGTGTCGCCCACGCCGCTCTGCTCTAATGCTCCGCATAGCGAAGCCGTCCGCCGGTCCTGCCACACAATCGCCGGATGAATCGGCCTCCCCGTTGCGCGCTCCCACACAATCACTGTCTCGCGCTGATTGGTGATGCCAATCGCCGCCACATCGCGCGGACGCGCGCCCACCTTGGCCAGCGCCTCCACCGCGCAGCTCATCTGGCTGGTCAGGATCTCCATCGGGTCATGCTCGACCCATCCCGCCTGCGGGTAATACTGCTGAAACTCATGTTGAGCCACGGCGGCAATCGTGCCCGCTTCATCAAACAGAATCGCCCGTGAACTCGTCGTGCCCTGATCCAGCGAAAGAATGTATGCCATGCGTTCCGTCGTCCTTTGGCAACCAGTCAACCACGCGCAGCCAAAGGCGGGCAAGAAGACTGGTGCACGTGGATCAAATCACATACAAATCCACATACTCGTTCACCGGCATCGCCGCCAGTCGCTCGTGGTTGAGTGACACATTCAGAATCCGCTGCTGTTGCGCATCATCAAAGCGTCGCCGCAGGTTCCTCTTGAACTTCTCCACCAGCAGCGGCATGCCTTCTTCACGCCTGCGCTTGTGCCCAATTGGATATTCGACCGTCTCCTCCAGTACAGTACCGTCGTTCAACTCCACATGCAGCGCGTTCGCAATCGACCGCTTCTCCGG
>JAKAFB010000080.1:0-6556 GCA_021818105.1 Acidobacteriota bacterium | reverse complement strand
TCGCCCGCCGCCCAGCTCTTCCGCGAGCCCGTATTCGGTGCATGCCGATACGTCCGCAGGCTCTGCCCATCCACCCACGCCAATGAAATGGCATTCACCGTCTGCTCGCGGCTCAATCCCAGCAGCCCGCACACCACTGCCGTTGACGCCACCTTCACCAGCACCACGTGATCCAGCCCAACCTTGTTGAACGAGTTCTCCAGCGCAATGCACCCCTGGATCTCATGCGCCTTGATCATCGCTGTCAAAACATGCCCCATCTGCAAAGGGGCTTTGCCCTGCGCAGCAGCCGTGCGTGCAAGCCAATCCGCCGTCGCCAGAATGCCACCCAGATTATCCGAAGGATGTCCCCACTCCGCCGCCAGCCATGTGTCGTTGAAGTCCAG
The DNA here is from genome assembly GCA_021818105.1 of Acidobacteriota bacterium. Classification (GTDB taxonomy): domain Bacteria; phylum Acidobacteriota; class Terriglobia; order Terriglobales; family Acidobacteriaceae; genus Telmatobacter. The sequence continues at coordinate 6,170 of JAKAFB010000080.1, read as the reverse complement.
CCAGCGAATCATCGCGCCGATGTTGAACGCAGCATGAACCGGATCAAGCTGATAGCTCGTGCCCGGTACGCGTGCGCCATGCGGCACCACCGTGCCCGGCACAATCGGCCCCATCAGCTTCGTGCACGCCGCGTACTCCAGCGCCTCCAGCCCGCAGCCCAGCGTATCCATCAGGCAATGCCGCGCTGTCGTGTACGCCAGTTCGCTCTTGATTTCATAACTCAGCGCATACTCGGCGATATCCACCATCACCTTGTCCGGCGCCGGCCGTTCACTGCTCGTATGCAACGACACAGAAATCTCCTTATTCTCTTCACGGCATGGGTGCCCCAGGTCTCGCTTCTGAGACCTGAATGCACGATGCTAACCGGCCACTCGACCAGCTCCGCTAACTCCGCCAAATTACTAACCCCGCTTCTCCATCGGCACAAACTCCAGATTCTCCGGCCCCGTGTAATTTGCCGATGGCCGAATAATCTTCCCATCCTGCCGTTGCTCAATCACGTGCGCGCTCCAGCCCGCCGTCCGCGACATCACAAATAGCGGCGTAAACATATTCGTCGGGATCCCCATCACGTGATACGCCACCGCGCTGAACCAGTCCAGGTTCGGGAACATCCGCTTGGCATCCATCATCACGCTTTCAATCCGCGCCGCCACGTCGAACAGCCGCTTGTCCTCGGCGGAGACGCAGATCCCCCGCGCCGCTTCCTTGATAATCTCGTTGCGCGGATCGCTGATCGTATACACCGGATGCCCAAAGCCGATAATCACCTCGCGGTTCACCACGCGCGCGCGAATGTCCGTCTCCGCCTCATCCGCATTCGCATAGCGCTTCTGTATCTCCAGCGCTACCTCGTTCGCGCCGCCATGCTTCGGCCCCTTCAGCGCACCAATCGCGCCCGTAATGCACGAGTGCATGTCCGAGCCCGTCCCCGCAATCACGCGCGCCGTAAACGTCGACGCGTTGAACTCGTGCTCCGCATACAGAATCAGCGAAAGCTGCATCGCCGCCACCCACTCCGCGCGCGGCTTCGCGCCGTGCAGCAGATGCAGAAAGTGCGCGGCAATCGAGTCATCGTCCGTCTCCACTTCAATGCGCTTTCCATCGCGCGCAAAGTGGTACCAATACAGCAGCATCGAACCCAGTGACGCCAGCAGCGCATCGGCAATCGCCCGCGCGCCCGCGTCATCATGGCTCGCGCCCTCCGGCCGCAGGCACCCCAGCACGCTCACGCCCGTGCGCAGCACGTCCATCGGATGCGTCGACGCCGGCAGCAGCTCCAGTGCCTTCTTGAGTTCCGGCGGCAATCCGCGCAGCGTCCTCAGCCGCTCCTTGTAGGCTGCTAGCTCCGCCGCATTCGGCAGCTTGCCGTGCACCAGTAGATACGCCACTTCCTCATACACACACTTGGTCGCAAGGTCGTGAATGTCATACCCGCGATAGTGCAGGTCATTGCCACTGCGTCCCACCGTGCACAGAGCCGTGTTGCCCGCCGCCGTGCCAGACAAGGCCACTGACTTCTTCGGCTTGAATCCTGCTGCACCTATCTGTTCCGTACTCATCGCATTCCCTCCCCAGCGCTGCCCGCGCATGGTTGAAGGGCGAGCCGACTACTTCGTGCCCTTGCCTTTGGCAAACAGCTCGTCCAGCTTCTTCTCGTACGCGTGATAGTCCAGGTATTTGTAAAGATCCGCGCGCGTCTGCATCAGCGGAACCATGTTACGCTGCGTGCCCTCAGCGCGAATCGCCTCATACACCTTCAGCGCCGCTGCATTCATCGCGCGATACGCCCCGCAGCAATACAGAATGATGTCCACGTCTGCTGCTGCCAGTTCCTCGCGCGTCCACAGTGGCGTCTGTCCAAACTCCGTAATGTTCGCAAGAATCGGTACGCCTACGGCCTTGCGAAACTCCGTGTACTGCGCAAGCTCCGTCACCGCCTCGGCAAAAATCATGTCTGCGCCTGCGTCCACGTAAGCCTGCGCGCGTGCAATCGCCGCCGGCAGTCCTTCGTTTGCCAGCGCATCCGTGCGCGCCATCAGCACAAACTCGGCATCCGTCCGCGCATCCACCGCGGCCTTGATGCGGTCCACCATCTCCTCCGGCGCAACCAACTCCTTGCCCGGCCTGTGTCCGCAACGCTTCGCGCCCACCTGGTCTTCCATGTGCACTGCAGCCGCACCTGCTTTGATCATTGACCGGATTGTCCGCGCAATGTTGAAGGCCCCTCCCCAGCCGGTGTCGATATCCACAAGCAGCGGCAGCGTTGTCACATCCGTGATGCGCCGCACATCCGTCAGCACATCTTCCATTGTGCTGATGCCTAGGTCCGGCATCCCCAGCGAGTTCGCCGCCACGCCGCCGCCGGAAAGATACAGCGCGCGAAAACCCGTCGCCTCCGCCATGCGCGCCGTGTACGCATTGATCGCGCCCACCACCTGCAATGGCTTCTCCTGCGCAACTGCTGCGCGAAACCTCGCGCCCGGCAACTGCTGATTTCCGTACTCCGCCATGCTTTTTCCTTCGGCGGCATCATAACAGGATTCTCTTCTTCGCTTCCCGAATCGCGGTGCCCGTGCGACAATCATCGCGTCGCACAAGAACACCTGCAGATCGGGCTCTGCCCGAAGGAGGACCACAATGAAGCGTCTCTTGCTCTGTGCGGGCGCACTCTTCGCCGCCACGCTCACCCTGTCGGCACAGCCCAAGCAGCCAGCCAGCCCATCCGCCACCGCTTCGGCCACTATCGCTGGCAAGACAATCACCATCACATATTCTTCGCCCAAGGTCAGGGGCCGCGAAGGCCACATCTTCACCAAAGACGGCCTCATCAGCCACGACGCGCACTACCCCGTCTGGCGTGCCGGTGCCAACGCCGCCACCACCCTGCACACCCCTGCTGAACTCAAAATCGGCGATCTTATCGTCCCTCCCGGCACCTATACCCTCTTTGTTGATATCTCCGACCCCGACCAGTGGGATCTCATTGTCAACAAAAAGACTGGCGAGTGGGGGCTTGGCTATGACAAGTCCCAGGACCTCGGCAGCGTCAAAATGAACATGAGCAAGCCGCTGAAGATGGTCGAAGACCTCACCTACACAATCACCGGCCTCGGCGGCACCACCGGCAAAATCACGCTGGAGTGGGAGAACCACTCCGCCAACGTCCTGTTTGCCGTCCACTAAATCCCACAGTTCGACCACCCAACGGCAGGGCGGCCCGCTTTTGCAGCGAATTTCCGCCCTGCCGGTACAATAGATATATCGCTAGATTCTCCATTGGAGGGGTGAACCTTGCCCTTGTATGAATACCGCTGCACCCAGTGCGGCCATCGCTTTGAGAAAATCCAGAAGGTCACTGACGACCCCGTTCGCGAGTGCCCCCAGTGCAAAGGCGCCGTCGAGCGCCCGCTGACCGCGCCCGCCCTGCAGTTCAAAGGTGCCGGCTGGTACGTCAACGACTACGCCGGCAAGAGCAAGGCCGGCTCCTCCAGCGAAAGCTCCTCATCCGCCTCGCCCGCGCCCGCCGCTGAAAGCAAGCCCGCCGCCACTGAGTCCAAGCCGGCCTCGCCTGCTCCCTCGGCCTAGTCTATGCTGCCCTGGCTGCCTTCGCGCAGGCCGGGGCACAATCCCCCAATGCCGCTCCTCGATCCCATTCCGTCCCCGGTACAAGACGCCGACCTGGCCGCCCTTGAGTGGGATTCGCTTCTTGCTCTCATCGCTGGCTTTGCCGCATCGCCCGTCGGCCGCCAGGCCATCCTTTCCCTCCGTCCATCCTGCGACGCGCAATGGATCACCCTACAGCATCAGCTCACCGGCGAGGTCCGGCTTCTCCTCGCGGAGCAGGTCTCCATTCCACTCAGCGGTCTATTTGATCCCACACAACTCGCCGCCAAGGCCCAAATTCCCGAGGCCGCCCTCGAAGCCGACGAGCTCCAGGCCATTGCTCGCCTCGCACGCGACATTGCCGCCTGGCACTCGCTTCTCCAGCAGCCCCCCGCACGCCTCGTCGGTAAGCTCCCCGGCCTCTCCGATCTCTCTTCGTATCTCTCCTTCAGTCTGCAGGAGCTCGCCCCGGCCTCCAGCGGCGATCCTTCGTCGTTGGGCCGCTTGGCAGAGTCCATCGAGCGCAAAATCCTCCCCGACGGCTCCCTTGCCGACGACGCTTCCCCTGAGCTCGCCCGCATCCGCCGCGACCAGGGCCGCCAGCAGCGTCTTATTGAGGAAAGCCTCCGCTCCGCCCTCCGCAAGCTCTCCAGTGAAGGAGCCACGCAGCAGGACCTCATCACCATCCGCGGCGAGCGTTTCGTCATTCCCGTGCGCAGCGAGCTCAAGCGCCGCGTCTCCGGCGTCGTCCACGGCGCCAGCTCCTCCGGCCAAACCGTCTACGTCGAGCCCCTCGAAACCATCGAGCAGAACAACGAGCTCGTCCGTCTTCTCGAGGAAGAACAGGCTGAGATTCATCGCATCTTCGTCGCGCTCACCCGCCAGGTCGCCGGCCATGCGACCACGCTCGTCTCCGGCGCCCGCGTCCTTGCCCTGGTTGACAGTCTCCTCGCCCGCGCGCGTTTCGCCCGCGACTACGACTGCGTTGCTCCCTCCATCACGCCGGATCTGCTCCGTCTCGACGCAGCCCGCCACCCGCTGCTGGAAAAGCACCTCCGCGCTGCCGGTGCCGCGCCCAACACGCGCGTCGTGCCGCTCACCCTCGAGCTCACCTCCGCCACGCGCCAGCTCGTCATCAGCGGCCCCAACACCGGCGGCAAAACCGTCACACTCAAAACCACCGCCCTCCTCGCCATGATGGCCCAGGCCGGTATGCCCGTTCCTGCCACTGCGGCCAGCTTCCCCGTCTTCACCGCCTTCCTTGCCGACATCGGCGATGCGCAGTCCATTGAGGCTGCGCTCTCTACCTTCTCCGCGCAAATCGTCAACCTCGACCGCCTCGCCCGCCTTGCCAACGCCGGCACGCTGGTCCTGCTCGACGAGCTCGGCTCCACCACTGACCCTGAAGAAGGATCCGCCCTCGCCGTCGCTTTCGCCGAGTTCTTCCTCTCCGCCCACTCCTGGACGCTCATCTCCACTCACCACAACTCGCTCAAGGTCTACGCCGCCAACACCCCCGGCGTGCTCAACGCCGCCGCCAGCAGCAGCTCACAGTCCGATCCGGAACAATCCGCCTCCGCGCAGGGTTCTTCCTCCGTGGGGTGGAGTTATCAACTCCGCCTCGGCGTCCCTGGAGCCTCCGCCGGCATCCTCACCGCCGAGCGCCTCGGCCTCAATCCCGGCATCATCGCCGCCGCCCGCCGGCGCCTCGGCTCGCAGCAGGTCGATCTCGCCCGCTTCCTCGACCGGCTCCACAACGAGCTTGCCTCCCTCGAATCTGAAAAGAAGGCCGCACGCGAGCAGCAGTACGCCCTCAATCAGGAGAGAGCGAAGCTCGCCCGCGAGGGCGACATCGAGCTCCGCAATCGCACCCGCGAGCTTGAAACCAAGCTGGCGTCGCTGCTGAAGGATTTCGAATTTCAGATGCGCGAAACCGTGCGCGCCATCGAAGACCGCGCCGCGCAGCAGAAGCTGTCGAAGGAAGCCGAGCGCCGCATCCAGCGCCTGCGCCGCGAGTTTCAGGAGAGCTTCAACCAGACCGTCGTCGCCCACCGCACCGGTGCCGATCAGGGCGACGCCAACGCGCAGCCGCACCTGCTGCGCCACATCGCTGCTGGCGACCGCGTACTCCTCAAGTCCATGGGAAAAATCGCCGTCGTGCAGCGCGAGGTGGAGAAGGATGTTTTTGAAGTCGCGCTCGGCCCCATCAAGATGCGCGTCCGCCGCGACGAGTGTTCCGCGCCTTCACCTGCCGCGGAAGATTCCCGGCGTGAAAAGCACGACCCGCTTGCCGCCGCGCGCAAGCAGAAAGGTGTCCACGTCTCCGTCACCAGCGCCAGCACCGACGACATGCGCATGGAGATTAACCTCATCGGCCGCACCGTCGACGAGGCCACCGAAGAACTCGAAAAGTATCTCGACCGTGCCTTCCTCGCCGGCCTGCCGCGCATCCGCGTCATTCACGGCCACGGCGCCGGCATCCTCCGCCGCGGCGTCCGCGACTTCCTCAAGGGCCACCCGCACGTCGCCCACATCGAAGAAGCCCCACAAAACGAAGGCG
>JAKAFB010000133.1 GCA_021818105.1 Acidobacteriota bacterium | reverse complement strand
GCACCTTCTAGTGTGGCCATAGCAGCGGGCTTGACCTATCTCCCGCTGCCAAGCGAGGGAGATTCATGTCATACAAGCGTTATTGGCTTGTTCTAGCCATCGTCATTCTTGGATCCTTTGCCGTCCTTGGAGGAGTGGGGCGGAAGATGATCAGTCAGGCCCCGCCCATCCCCGATGTTTACTCCACGGACGGGCAACTCCTCTTCACCGGCTCGTCCATTACGGACGGGCAGGGCGTGTGGCAATCCATCGGCGGCCAGGAGATTGGCACGGTGTGGGGCCACGGCGCCTATGTAGCGCCGGACTGGACGGCAGACTGGATTCATCGCGAGTCCGGCATTTTGCTGGACCGCTGGGCACAGAAGCTCGGCGCCGCAAACTTTGCCGCGCTCAATGCGGACCAGCAGGCAGAGCTGAAGGCCCGCCTGATCCGCACAATGCGCACCAACACGTACAATGCCACCAACCATCGCGTGATCATCGATGAAGATCGCGCGGCAGCTTACAACGAACTCACTGCCTACTATGCAGGCGTGTTCGCCAACGGCCGTAAGGCCTATGCAATTCCGCAAGGCGCGCTCACCAACCCCGCAAAGCAAAAGCAGCTCGCCGGCTTTTTCTGGTGGAGCGCCTGGGCGGCCAGCACCCAGCGCCCAGGCTCCACTGTGACCTACACCAACAACTGGCCGCATGAGCCGCTCGTCGGCAACGAGCCCACACCCGGCGCGGTATTGTGGAGCATCGTCAGCTTTGTCTGTCTGCTGGCCGGCATCGGCGGCCTCGTGTGGTGGTACGGATCACAAGAGAAGGAATCCGTGCACGGCCTCACGCCCGTACAGGATCCTTTCATCGGCCTCAAGCCCACACCCTCGCAGCGCGCCACCATCAAGTACTTCATCGTCGTGATGGCGCTGTGGGCCGTGCAGATCCTCATGGGCGTTATCACAGCGCATTACGGCGTGGAGGGCCAGGGCTTCTATGGCTTCCCGCTCGACCGCTACCTGCCCTACGCCATTACGCGCACGTGGCACCTGCAACTTGCCATCTTCTGGATCGCCACCTCATGGCTGGCGACGGGCCTCTACGTCGGCCCTGCTGTCAGTGGCCATGAGCCGCGCTTCCAGCGCCTCGGCGTAAACGTACTGTTTGTTGCGCTCGTTCTCGTTGTCGGCGGCTCACTCGCCGGCGAGTGGCTTGGCATTCAGCAGCGCCTCGGCAATCTGTGGTTCTGGTTCGGCAGCCAGGGTTATGAGTATGTGGACCTTGGGCGCTTCTGGCAGATCCTGCTCTTCGTCGGACTCCTGCTCTGGCTCGGCCTGATGGTGGCCGCTCTCAAGCCTGCTCTGCAGCGCAAGAGCGAAGACCGCCCGCTTTTGTCACTCTTCGTCATCTCAAGCATCGCGATTCCTCTCTTCTACGCCGCGGGCCTCATGTACGGCCAGCGCAGCAGCCTGGTCACAGCCGAGTACTGGCGCTGGTGGGTGGTGCACCTCTGGGTCGAGGGCTTCTTTGAGGTTTTTGCCACCGTGGTCATCGCCTTTCTGTTCACGCGCCTTGGACTGCTGGGCATTCGCAGCGCCACGCACTCCGTACTCTTCTCCACGTCGGTATTTCTTTCCGGCGGCATCATCGGCACTTTCCACCATCTGTACTTCACAGGAGCGGGCGCTGCGGTCATTGCTCTGGGCGCAGTCTTCAGCGCTCTTGAAGTCGTGCCGCTCACGCTCATCGGCTTTGAGGCATGGGAGAACCTGCGCCTCTCTCGGCCCACAGAAAAAGCGCGGTGGATCGCCAACTACAAGTGGCCCATCTACTTCTTCGTTGCCGTCGCCTTCTGGAACCTCGTTGGCGCTGGCCTCTTCGGCTTCCTCATCAACCCACCCATCGCGCTCTATTACATGCAGGGCCTCAACCTGACTCCCGTGCACGGCCACACCGCGCTCTTCGGCGTATACGGCATGCTGGGACTCGGCCTCACGCTCTTCTGCCTGCGCGCGCTCAAGCCGGGCCGCCCGTGGAAGGAGGGCCTGCTGAAGTGGTCGTTCTGGTCGCTCAACATCGGGCTGACCTTCATGGTCATCCTCAGCATGCTCCCTGTGGGCCTGCTGCAGGCCATGGCCTCCATTCAGCACGGCACCTGGTACGCACGCTCTGCAGAGTTCCTGCAGTCCCCACAGATGCAGATGCTGCGCTGGATGCGCGTTCCGGGGGATATCGTCTTCGCGCTGGGGGCCGCATTGCTTGGGCTCTTCGTCGTTGGACTGCTCACCGGCCACTCCTTCCAGAAGGATGAACCTGCGGCGAAGGGGGGCAGGCGCACCGCGAACGAGGCATCTGACAGAACGCTGGTTGCCCGCTAATCGCAACCCTGGGTCCTCAGTCGGCGTCATCGCGGCTGAGGGCCCATTTCTTTTCAGGTGCACATGGAGTGCGCCCGCAACGCCGCCCCTTTCATCCAGCTCACGATACCCATGCAAATCGTCAGTAGCGACACATCCCCAAAGGCCTTGTAGCATCATAGGAAGCAGGACGAACAGCCGGGAGAGACGCCGCCATGATTCACACTAAGCGCGTGTATGAGGCACCCGACGAGCAGGATGGAGCACGATTCCTCGTCGACCGGCTTTGGCCGCGCGGCGTGAAGAAGTCGGATCTCGCTATTCAGGCATGGTTGAAGGATGCAGCGCCAAGCACGGAGTTGCGGCTCTGGTACGCGCACGACCCGGCGAGATGGAATGAGTTTCGCAAGCGCTATGCGAAGGAACTGCAGGAGCATCCTGCCGCCTGGCAACCCTTGCTGGACTCGGCGCAACGTGGAACGATTACGCTGCTCTACAGTTCGCGGGAACCGGAGCTCAACAATGCGGCCGCACTCAAGGAGTTTCTTGAGCGGCACCTGCAGTCAAGCCATACCTAAGGCTAGCCACTGGAAGAAAGCGCGCGCTTGCCGTTCGGTCCCTGCGGCTCACCGTGCACGCCGGGCTTTGAACTCCGCGCCAATCTCGTCGAGAACCGGCTTATCAAAAAGCTTTGCCGCACGCGGAAAGATGACTTCTTCCTCAATGCGAATGTGATCGGCGTACATACTCTTCAACCGCTCCGTCCGCTGCAACAGCCGCTGGCTCTGCTCAGCGTCCAGCGCGCCTTGCGTTCTCCACTCCGCGTAGAGCCTCTCTGTTTCATCGTGATACTGCGCCGCTT
>JAKAFB010000132.1 GCA_021818105.1 Acidobacteriota bacterium | reverse complement strand
AGGGAGTTAATCCCGGCGAGGGCGGTGGAGTTTAAGCCCGTCGAGACAGATCCGAACTTCGCGTTGCCCGCGGCAACAGTGGATTATCCGCATTGCCTCTCCGACGGCTCCCTGGTGGTGCACACGATCGATTGGCAGACGGTGAGAAAGACGCCCAAGGGAAAGTTCCCCAAATACAACGAGATTGTCATGATCGTGCGAGGAAAGAAGACGCAAACTATTTCGTCCACCAGCATCTCTGACCTGACCGATTTCAACAATGGCTTTGACATTTTCGGCACCGACTCAGGTATCTATTTCCTTTTGCAGGGGTCGAAGGAGCGGCTAGGAGAGCGGGGGCCGGGAAAGTCTCCTTCGGGGATTCCCTTGAAGGACTATCGTAATTATGTGGCTCGTTTCAACTTGGACGGGACCTATGAAGGAGCTACAGAGTTAGGCGTCCAATGTGACCTGTCGCGGCCGGGATCGTGCGAGCTGAGTCACCTGGCAGTGTTTCCATCCGGCGACATACTGGTTTCCGAGTCAGATCCGGAAACTTCGACTCTTAAGGTGTTGTATCTGAAAGCTTCCGGCGATTTGGTGAAGCAGATCGACGTGCCGGCAAGCCGCAGACCCCTGAATTGGGGCGATGCCTCCTCGGACCCGCAACTTAGGCAAGCGGCGCAGGCCTTTCTTTCCTCTGTGTACTTTACTGCGGTGGGTGACACCATTGTGGTCTGGCGCGCGAACAGCAACGACCCAGTCGTTGAGGTACGTGACGGCGGTGGCGTGCGTGAAGTGCCAATCCAGATCCCCGAAGGCTGGAGGTTTGCGGATATGGTGGCTTCGAACGATCGTTGGGTCGTGCACTTCCGGACTGAAAGCACACCCCCAAGCGTGCGCATGAGCACGGACATCGACGCCTACTACGAGGTACGCCCACAGGATGGGAGCTTGGCGACGAGGATTGTCCAGAGTGGCGACATCCCGCTCTCGATTGCGTGCGAGAGCAGCGGGACTTACACGTCCTTCAAGATGAACGATGCCGGCAAGATGCTCCTTTTGAAAGGGCAGTGATTGTCGGTGACTCGCGATTAGGTGCGGGAAGCGGTCTTTCGTCCTTCGATCTCTCGCGGGGACCCACTGAGCACATAAACGTCAAGGTACTCACTGAACCGCAGCCAGAGTTCCGAGAAGATCAGCGCCTAACCGGAAGCAACTCACTTAAGCTCGAAGCTTTGGTGGGATGCTGCACCCCGGGTGCCAGAAGCTAGACCCTTCGTGCGGTTCTGGCTCTGGGGCGCCGCATGTTTCATCCGCCAGGCCGCTGCTACTTCAGCGGCCGGTCCGTCCACAGCGCCTTGTCTGCGATGGACTGCACGGGATACAGCCGCCCGGCGAGCAGTTGCTCCACCTTGGGTTGATTGGTGTCCTGCGCGAAGAGCCATTTGCGATTACCCGTTCCCCACGTCTTTGAGAGCTGATCTTCACTCAGGAAAATGTGCGGCGCATCGGGATAGCAGGAGCCCCACAGCAGTGACGACCCCGCTCCATGCGGCGAACACGGTTCCACGACGATATAGGCAGGCTTGTGCAGAAAGTTGTGCGTGTAGAAGACCACCGACGAGGCGTCCGACTGATCTCCATAGATGATGAAGCTGTCCGAAGGCGAGCCGTCTTTCAGAATCGTGTCGGCCAGTTGCTTTGAGCTGAGCATGGGCTCAAAGCGCGCAAAGGCGATGTGTGCGGCCACCAGAAAGACCGCAGCCGTCAGCGCCATGCTCACGGTCGCGGCGATGTGTTTGCCCTTAAGCCGCAGCAGCCAGCCCACAGCGGGGCCAATCAGCAGCGTGACGGCAGCCAGCGCCGCAGGCAGGCGCAGCGCGGCAAACGACGGGCCGGTCAGGTCAAAGAAGTGCGACATGGACAGCGTGTAGCCGCCCACGTCGCGATGCGCCAGCAGCGTGCCAATGTCGGCCACGAAGGGCAGGTGGCGCGACTCCCAAAGTCCCCAGCCCAGCGTGAGCGCGGCCAGCACGCCCACCACGGCGAACACCGCCTGCGCGCCCGTGAGCCATGCGGTGGAGAGCATCGGCCTGCCGCCTTCGGCGTAGCCTTCTTCAATACTCGCCAGCACGCCCGCGGTCAGAATCAGCAGCGGCGGCCACGCTGGGAAGGTGTAGTACTCCTGATTGGTCGAGATGGAAAAGAACAGCAGCGTGAAGGCTACAAACAGGCCCAGCAGCCAGATGGTGCGCACGCGGAACTTGAGCCGTTCGACGTAGCTGGCCACATCTTCGCGCGCGGCGTAGTCCAGGTAGAAATCGACGGTCTGCCCCGCGTCGCGGCGCAGGTGCTGCAGCCAGTTGTGGCGGGTTCTCCACGCGATCACCAGCACGGCTGGCAGAAAGAGGCTCCACGGAAAGAGCCAGATCAGGTGCGCCAGCCAGTACCAGACAAACGGCAGCCGGTTGTAGTCGTGCGGATATCGATCGCCCAGGAAGCGCAGCACGTGCTCGTTAATGAAGTAGAAGTACCAGAAGCCGTGCACGTTGCCCATCGTCGGATGGTTGCCCACGGGGTTGCCCTGGTCGGGATTCGCCAGGCCGGCGAGAATGTGCCACGGTGCGGCGATGGCCAGATACAGCAGCAAGCCGGTGAAGGGCTTGAACTGCCGCCAGCGCCGCCACTGGCCGCTCAACAGCAGCAGCGGAATGGCCGCGCCCAGAAAGAACACTGGCGCAATCAGTCCCTTGGTCAGCGTGGCCAGCGCCAGTGCCGCCCACATCACGTAGAAGCGCGCGGGCCGGCGCGATTCCATCCCGGTGAGGAAGCAGTAGAGAGCCAGCAGAAACAGAAAGCTCAGCAGCGCCTCGGGGATGGAGAAGCGCGTAAACAGAAACGGCCCGACGGACGTCAGCACGCCCAGCGCGGCGTAGAAGCCCGCCCTGTCGCCCCATGCGCGCCGCGCCCACAGCCAGCCCAGCCATGCGCAACCCAGCAGGGCCAGCGCGTTGGGCAGGTGCGTGGCAAACACGTTGTCGCCAAAGACGCGAAACAGCGCCGCCTCAAGCCAGTAGGGCAGGGGCGGCTTCTCAAGGTAGCGGATGCCGTTAATCTTCAGCGTGACCCAGTCGCCGCTTTCCACCATATGCTGCGCGGCCTGCGCGTGGCTAGCGTCCACGTCATCCAGCAGCGGCGGCGAGAAGAGCGAGGCAAACT
>JAKAFB010000079.1 GCA_021818105.1 Acidobacteriota bacterium | reverse complement strand
AAAACGCGCGTCCTGTGGCCCGATGGAAAAGTTGAGATCCTCAGCAACCTTAAAGCTGACCGCTTCTACACAGTACGCGAAGGAGAAGGAGTGATCGCTTCCAAGCCGCCGTCAACTTTGCAAGCTCAGCCGAAGCCAAAGTAAGACGGATTCTTTTGTTGCCACATCACCCTCACTTGCTCAGCGGAGCGTCAGGGTTCGTCTCCTTCGGCTTGCCTTTTTCCTGTGCCTCCTTCAACTTGCTGAAGATACTTTCGTCGGCGGCCTTCTGCAGGCTGCGCGTCTTGTCAAACTCTGCCTTCGCCATCGCCTTCTCACCCGCCGCCTGATAAAAACGTCCCAGGCGCCAATGGACATTCACATCGTTGGGATTCAGAGCAGCTGCAGTCTTGAACTCCTGCAATGCCTCCGATTGTCGCCCCGTGTCTGAATAGAGGATGCCCAGATCCAGATGGGCTAGCTCGAGCTTGGGATCAAGACGAATGGCCTTCTCCAGCAAAGGCAAAGCAGGCTCGGGGTGATTCAGCTTGATGTTGGTATCTGCCAGATAGGTGAGTGCCTGCGCATGTTCCGGGTTGTTGTCGAGCTCTGCCTGAAATTCCTTCGCGGCTTCCTCGTACTGCATGAGGTTCCACAGCAAATAGCCAAGACCGAAGTGCACATTCGGCAGATGCGGGTCCGCCTTCACTGCAGCGCGGAACTGCGTGACCGCGTCGGCCCTGTCCTTCATCTCGTCGTAGGCTTCGCCGGCAAGCATGTCCGCTTCCGCCGACTCTGCATTCAGATTCAGAATCTCGTGATAAACATCTAGCACACACTGGTACTGCTTGGACCAGAGACAACTCTGCGCCAGCAGCATACGCATGGGAAGATTCTGTGGATCGCTGGCAGTTACTTCACGCAGGTAAGATACCGCTGCCCCGTACTCACCAAGTCCATAGTGCGCCATTCCGATAAGCGTCTTCAGCCGAAGCGCCTCCGGTGAAGATGGCGGCGCGCTTTTCAGTAATGGTGTGAAGGTGGCAATCGCATCTTTCAGGGCGCCTGACTTGAACAAGGACAACCCCAGGTTGAGCCGCAGGCCGGGCATCGATGGATTGAGCGCTAGTGCCTTGCGATAGAGAGGCACGGCCTCCTTATAGTGCTGCTGCCGGGCTTCAAGCAGGCCAAGGTTTGCGTAGGCCTCGGCGTCTGTAGGGTTCGCCTTCGCAAGGGAGCGCCAGATCGCCTCAGCCTCAGTAGTCTTACCCTGCTGTTCTAGCTCATAGGCAGCCTTACGCTGATTCTCTACTGGCGCCGCTGTCTGGGCGCGGCCGCTGGCAGATGTAACTGCCAGTAAGACACCACAGGCTACACCTGCATACAGAAGCGATCTCACAGGGTTCTCCATCTCTATTGTGTCCTGCCGGAAGATGGATGCGCAATCACGCGCTGTCGCTAGTGAAAAAAAGAGGGCGCGCCGGTTGAACTCCGACGCGCCCGGGATAAGTGGTCACATTCTAGAAGATGAACTTGCCACCCAGTTGCAGGGTGCGCGGTCCATAGTCACTGGTGATCTGGCCGAAGTTGCCATCATGGTTGTTGGTATCAACGCCCTGTGGGCTCATGTGGTTGAAGGTATTGAAGGACTCAAAGCGCAGCTGAATGCTTGGTCCTCCCTCTGCCCTGAACGGAATCGTCTTGAGTAGCGAGAGATTCCAGTTCTGGATGCCGGGGCCTACTACCGAATCCTTGGGAGCATTGCCAAAGCCCTGGTTGGGGCCGCCGTTCCAGGGAGCCACCGGATCAGCAAATGAACTTGTGCTAAACCAGCCCGACAGCTTCTTGGGATACGTGACCTTTGACACCAGGTTCGGGCGGTTGCTGCCTGCCGTCAGACCCAGCACATCCGGACCGCTGTAATGGATGAACAGAGGCAAGCCCTTCTCAGCAAAAGTGATGCCCGAGACGGTCCATCCACCCAGGATCATGCGTGCCGCCATGTTGGAACTGTTGTTGTAGAACGGCAACTGATAGACATAGCTGACGTTGAGAATCTGGCGCCGGTCAAAACCAGTGTCAGAGCCGTAGTCATACTTCGCGTTGAAGGGGTTGGATATACCGTTGAGGTCGTTGGCCACAATCGAGAGAAGGTGCGACCAAGTATAGGCTACCTGTGTGGTCAGGCCCCAGCGATTTTCAATGCGGACGCCAGTCTGCAGCGAGTTGTAGTTAAAGTTGGTTTCGTTCTCTTCCTGGTTGATAGCTCCAAAGCCCGGGAAGATTCGATACTCGTTGGGGTTGAGGTGGCCAGTGGCCACGCCCTGGCGCTTGCCGTAGGGGCTGGTGACACCGGACCCCGGAGTTGTGTACGCAGGATCGATCAACGGCAAGGTGTTGATCTGCCGTCCGTTGTTCTGGTCCCAGCCGCGGGAGCCTACATACTGCATTACTGCAACCACGGAGGGTGCCAGTTCACGCTGGATCCCCAGGCTGAAGTTGGCCGTTCCCGGGGGCATGTAGTCGTACTTGATGTTCGTCAGGTTGGACGGGAAGTGGTTCAGCGTCGTGAGTCCCGTCAAGGCGCTGGTGTTGGGGTTGGAGAAATACACGTTGGTCGCCGATGGAATGTAGGCAAACGGCGGATTCAAGGCGGCGTTGTACACGTCATTGCCCTGAACACGCTCGAAGAACATGCCATAGCCGCCGCGCATTACCGTCTTGCCGTTGCCAAAAATGTCATAGGCAAAACCGACGCGTGGTTGGAACGTGTTGTAGTGGTTGCGCACATTGCCACGCGGGAAGCCATTCACACCCGCTTCGCGAATGCCGTTCAGGTAGAACTGCTCCGTGCCCGTTGCCGAGAACGTGGACAGAGAAGCCGGGTCCAACGTGCCATCGGACTGTACAGGGTTGCCAAGCGAGTAGTCGTAGTCCGCTGGTACGAAGTTGGAGAACTTGTCGTACCGCTCGTAGGCGTGAGGCAGACCGTCAAAGCGGATACCCAGGTTCAGAATCAACTTGGGCGCGATGTGCCAGTTGTCGTTAGCGTAGAAGTTGTAGTTGTTGTTCACCCAGTGCTTGCCCGCCAGATATTCCAACTGAGAGTAGCTGGAGGCCATGCCGAGCATGAAGTTGATGTAGGAGTCGCCGGAGAACTGGCTGGAGTTGAACGCAATAACGCCGTTGGTGTTGTATTGCAGTTGCTGGTTCTTGTACGTGTGCAGCCAACCCGCGCCAAACTTGAACTGGTGGCGGCCGCGCGTCCAGGACACATCATCGCGATAGTCGAAGCCTTCGTATCCGTTCTTCCACGGATAGTAGCTGGGGCTCCATGTCACGTTGATAGGCGAACCCTGCAACTGCACCTCAGGCATGCGGTGCATCAGGTTGTTGTCCAGAGGGAAGAAGCTCGTCGCGTTCCATCCGCTGGGCTGAACAAACTGACCGCCGCCGGGACCCTCGGTTGGCGTCAGCGTGATTTTGTTTCCGCTGTAGTAGAACGCTGTTTCGTTTAGAACGTTGGGCGTGTACGTCTGCGTCAGCTTGATGGCTGCAGAGTACGAAGGGTTGTTCATGATGGTGCCGACCGTCGGGTAAGTGCTGTCGCCCCACAGCGGCGGGAAGTACTTCTGGTACAGCGTGTCGTGCAGGTAGTGACCCATCAGCTGATACTTGCTGCTGATGGCATGGTCAATACGCACGATGTCTTCCCGAACGTTCGTCGGCTGCGGGATCGACACGATGTACTGCGTGCCATTGTTGTAGTTCGGCTTGGGGAACGTGCCGGCATTCACCTGGAGGACCGCGTTCTGGTCAATAAGGTTGGCCGGGATCACATTGTTGGGAAACGGTTGGCCAGGAGTCAGGCCATCCGCCTGGTAAAGCGCCAGCTTCGCCGGATCATTGGTGACCGGAACGATGGGAACCTTCCCGCCCGCCGGGATGGTATATGCAAGATCCGCATTGGGAGTTGGGAAGTTGGGGGCCAGAATCGCGTTGGTAATCGAAGGCGCGCTTCCCTGAATCAAACGCCGCCACTCCTCGTTCACAAAGAAGAACGTCCGTTCCCGGGAATTGTTGTAGATGCCCGGAATGAACAACGGGCCGCCGATGTTGCCGCCGGGTTCATTGAGCTGGAACTTCGGGCGCGGCTTCCCAGCGCGGTTCAGGAAGTAGTCGTTAGCGTTGTAGGCGGTGTTGCGGTTGAACTCGTACAACTCGCCGTGGAACTTGCGCGTGCCGGACTTGAGCACCATGAGGATCGTGCCACCGGAACCAATGCCGTAATCCGGGCTGTAGTTGCTGTCCAGAGTCTGGAACTGGGCAATGGCGTCCTGTGAAGGCAGGTTCATGAAGCATCCGCCGCAACCACGATCATTCTGTTCGCCGCCATCGATCATGTAGATGTTGTGCGTGGTGCGTGTGCCGTTAAAGCTGATGCCGTTGGCGGAGGTCAAAGCATTGACACCACCGAAAGGAGGCAGGTTATTGGAAACGCCCAGGCCCAAAGCCGCAAGCGAGGTGATGTTGCGTCCATTAGTTGCAAGCTGTGACACCTGCTCACCACTGATCAGCGTGCTCACTTCGCTGGTTTGCGTTTGCACCTGCAGAGCATCGGCGGCCACGGTAATCGTCTGTCCCTGACTGCCGACGGTCAACGCTACGTCCGCTTCAACCGTCTGCGCCACGTTGACCACGATACCGGTCCTTGTCGTTGTCTGAAAGCCGGGTGCAGTCACTTTGAGCGAGTAGCTGCCGATGGCCAGGTTCGCGAAACGATAGGCGCCCACTTCATTGGAAATGCCGGTTCTGACTTGTCCGGTCGCGGGATTGGTTAAGGTCAGCGTCGCCTTGGGAACAACTGCGCCGGTTGAATCCGTCACGATGCCTGTGATCGTGGCGTTTTCCTGTGCTCGCGCTCCTGGCGCGAGAGCCAGCAACAAGGCAAGGAACCCAAAGCAAGCCAGCAAAGAGTTCCATACGGGATGCTCCCCGGATGGCCGCTTTGCAGCACGCCGGTATTGGGTTGAGGTCTGATTCATGGTCTGCCTCCTGAGCAAACGGTTACGTCAACGGGTTCTACATCACTGCTTGTCTGTGTAGCTTCGGCTTCAAGGCCGTTGCTTACATTGCACCAATGGGGAAAAGCCTTGGGACAGGAACTATAGAAGCAATACCTCCCCGGCTGCAGGCTCGCCCTTGCCGGAAAAACTGTAGCCGCGGAACCTCGCTTGAGTCCCGTGCGAACGCCTTTCAGCGCCCACCTGTCCGTAACCTGGAATCCTCCTTCCGTCGCACGTTTCAAACACATACACGCCAACCCATTGCTGAGCCAGCGAGCATGAATCATTGAGACGCAAACGGAAATCGTTTTCTAAGTTGCAGAGATTTTTACGCTGCCTAAAATTGCATTGTCAAGAAAAATTTCAAATCATACAAAGATTCTGGTTTTGCCTGAAATAGCCGGATCGTTTCCAAGAGAATCGCTTTATTTGGAAGAATTAGCCGAAATTACACAACTTTTCAGGCATATATCTGAGCGTTTCATTCATGCAGACTTAGCATGCCTTTCGGGCACCATGATAGCCGGTAATCGCTTTCTAAAACGTTTTTGTAAACAACTTGAAGCCCTTGCCCAGTGTGCAGCGTAGACGCAGAAGTACCCACAAGCGGCACGGGCAGAAACCCAACACTCCGAAGCATTATGCACACCCGTTGCGCTATGATTGCGTCTATATAAGTAAGGTCCTGTGTTCCCCGGAGGACCATCCCGGCGGTGAGCGTGTCTCGATTCTTTCAGCGATTTGTTTTTGTACTTGCAGCAGCAATTTTTGTCGCTCTTGGCATGGGCTTCACGCTCGGCCAGTTTGGCTTTTTAGGTGTCCACGCGGGCGGTGA
Organism: Acidobacteriota bacterium; assembly: GCA_021818105.1. GTDB lineage: Bacteria > Acidobacteriota > Terriglobia > Terriglobales > Acidobacteriaceae > Telmatobacter. The sequence continues at coordinate 9,467 of JAKAFB010000079.1, read as the reverse complement.
CCAGGACGGGGCCTATCGGCAGATGCACGTCTACGCCGAAGTGCTCAAGCACATCCAGACTGATTACGTGACTGAGCCGGATTTGAACGCGGTGACGACGGGAGCACTGCGTGGATTGCTGGAATCGCTGGATGCAGACTCCAGCTACCTTAGCCCCAGCGAATACAAGATTTACAAGGATCGCCCCACAACCGGCATCGCGCAGATTGGCATTACTGTATCGAAGCGCTACGGCTATGCAACTGTAGTCAACGTGGTCTCTGGGTCTCCAGCAGACAAGGAACACCTGAATGACGGCGATGTGATTGAGTCTATTGGCCCGCAATCCACACGCGAGCTGTCGCTCGCTGTCATCCGCCTGATGCTCGAGGGAAAGCCGGGCACGCCGGTAACTATGTCAGTAATTCGGCCCCGCAAGTCAGAACCAGACAAGATTACCCTCATGCGCACAATGACCACACCGCCGGGGCTCAGCGAGCAGCAATATGACAACTCCAGCATCCTCTTTCTCAAACCAGGCGCTCTTACCGCGGATCGCGTGGATGCTATCGCTGCCAGGCTGAAGGCAGCGCCGAAGACGCAGAAAGTGCTCCTGGACCTGCGCGACTGCTCAGAGGGCACGGCGGCAGATGGACTCCGACTGGCTAACTTCTTCCTTAAGGAAGGCACTCTGGCAACGCTCTCTGGGCAGAAGTACCCATCGCAGACCTTCACGGCTGATCCTGCCAGATTCATCACGGGTGCGCCGGTTGCTGTGCTCATCAATCGAGGAACTTATGGCGCGGCGGAGCTGACTGCTGACGCGATCAAAGGCAACAAGCGGGGCGATGTGGTCGGCGAACGCTCCTTCGGTGAGGGATCAGTGCAGAAGACCATCGAGTTGCCCGATGGCGCGGCGCTGCTGCTGACCGTCGCCAAGTACGAGGGCCCGGACGGCAAGAAAATCGAGGATGAGGCTGTGACCCCGACCGTGCAGGTCGGCAAGCCGACGGTGGACGATTTCGACATCGAGCAACCCACCCCTTCCAAGGGCGACGAAGTCCTCGACAAAGCGCTTGAATTGCTGAAGGCAAAGAATAGCTAGGTTTTAACCGGGGCCGGCACCAGTTTTCAGCCACGGACTATTCGTGTACGCAGTGGTTCGTAGGGCATGTCTGCCCCACTTAGCTAGCAGCAGACATGCTAGCCTAAGCGTAGGCATTTCTTCGCTGTCTGCCAGTGGAATGCCCATGAGGCCTTAAGCTCTTGGCTGCCACCTCCGACAAGCCATCCCCACCCCGCGGCCTGGGCCGGACACACCGGCTTGAGCCGGAGAAGCATCCTGTCTTTCGCCGCCTCAAAATTGCAGGCAATGTGGCCTATGCAGCTTTGTTGCTGCTCGCCATCATTACCGGGTCGCTTGCTGGGCTGATGCTGGTTTACTCAGTCGATCTGCCCCAGATTCAAGACCTCGAGCGCTACAGACCCTCCACCACGACTGACCTCTATGACCGCAAGGGGCACATCATCGGCTCGTTTGCGCTGGAGCGCCGCCTCGTTGTGAACTACGACGGCTTTGCGCCCATCCTGCGCCAAGCCGTGATTTCGATTGAGGACAAGAATTTCGAGTCTCACTGGGGCGTCAACGTGCTGCGCATTGCCGGGGCGGTCATTCATGACGTGCGTAGCCATGGCCGCACGCAGGGCGCCTCCACGCTGACCATGCAGTTGGCGCGCAACCTGTTTCTCTCCTCTGAGCGCACGTATGCGCGCAAGATTCAGGAGGCCTATCTCGCCATTCAAATTGAGCGGGCCTTCACCAAGCAGCAGATCTTCACGCTCTATGGCAACCAAATCTATCTGGGCAGCGGGATGTATGGCTTTGAGGCCGCCTCGCAGTTTTACTTTTCCAAGCACGCCAAGGACCTGAACCTTACAGAGGCGGCGCTGCTGGCCGGCTTGCCCAAGGGTCCGGTGGCCTACTCGCCACTGCTGAACCCGGAAAAGTGCCTGCGCCGCCGCAACCTTGTGCTGAGCGAAATGGAAGCGGACGGCGTAATTACCCATCAGGAGGCAGAACAGGCTCGGCGCACCCCCCTTGGCCTGAACCTTTCCCAACCCAACGCCACCGCAGCCCCGTGGTTTCAGGAAGAGGTCAGGCGCGAGCTTGAAAAGCGATTTGGTACGGAACAGGTGCACGAGGCGGGACTGCGCGTGGAGACGACTCTGGATCTTGACCTGCAAAAGACCGCGAATCAAGCGGTGCTGGACGGGCTGGCAACTTACGAGCGTCGCCACGGTTGGAAGGGCAAGCTGGAGAATGTGGTGGAGGAAGGCTACACACTGGCCTCATACAGCCATCCTGACTGGGCCACAGGCAGCGGACCGGGTGCTTATGTGCATGCGCTCGTGATGCGCGCCATGCCATTGCAGGTCATTGCCCGCATGGGATCTCAGCGCGTGGTTCTGCTGCCGGCGGGCTGGCAATGGACCGGCCAACGCTATGGCGATGCGCTGGTGAAGCCCGGCGACATTATCTATATTCATTTGACCAACCAGATGGAGGGCGATGCGCGGCTTGCCACGCTGGAGCAGGACTCCGGCGCACAGGGCGCGTTGCTGGCCATGGATAACACCAGCGGCGATGTACTGGCGATGGTGGGCGGAAGAGACTTTGCGCTTTCGCAGTTCAATCGCGCAACGCAGGCAGAGCGCCAGGTGGGATCAAGCTTCAAACCCTATGTCTACGCCACAGCCATGGAGAATGGAGCAAAGCCGACAGACATCATTGTGGACTCGCCGGTAAACTTTGGCGGCTATGCACCACACAATTACGAGAACGACTTCAAAGGCGCGATGACGCTGACGACTGCATTTGCCGAATCGCGCAACGTGCCTGCCGTCAAGCTGGCTGCTCGGATTGGCATTCACAAAGTGATTGACCTTACACACCGCTTCGGCGTCACCTCTGAGATATCTCCCTATCTGCCCATAGCGCTGGGTGCGGCTGGCATCACGCTTGAGCAGCAGGTGGACTCGTATTCGGTTTTCCCCAACGACGGCATTCGCGTGACACCGCGGCTGATTCGCAAAGTGGAAAACTACGATGGCATCACGCTCTGGCAGGACAGACCCGAGGTGAACGAGGTCATCAGTCAGCAGACGGCACGCTCCATGATGACTTTGTTTCGCGCGGTGACGGCGCATGGCACCGGCGCGGGAGCGGCACAACTCAATCATCCGCTGGGCGGCAAAACAGGCACCACGAGCGACTTTACCGATGCATGGTTTCTGGGCTTTTCGCCTTCCATCACCTGTGGCGTATGGGTGGGATTCGACAATCTGCAGTCTCTGGGCGAAAAGGAGACGGGGGCGCGCGCGGCGCTACCCATCTGGATAACCTTTATGCGCGAGGCCATTGCCGGGAGTCCCGACGAGCAGTTCCTCGCGGATCAGGATGAGGATGCGGAGGACACTGCCGCAAAGACCGCAGTGAAGTCGGCTGCTACCTCTCCAACAATGTCTGCAAAGCCGCCGGAAACGGTGACTCCGCGCGCTCCTGAAAGACCTGAGAAGCCATTGTCACCTTCTCCCGATGCACCGCACAGGACTTTGCCCGCGGATGAGCCACAGATGCAGGAGTCGTTCCTGCGGGAAAATTTGCGGCCTCAGCTCAATCCGTAGTGCTCGGGGATGAGTTATTGGGGAAGAAGCGCAGGCTCTGGGGTTCCTGCAGACAAATCTCCATGCTCACGTGGAGCTGTTCCAGGCCGCGCTAGAGCGCATGTCAGCGGCACAAGCGGAAGTAGCGCCCAGCACGGGCGACATCTTTGAGGATCTGCGCCTTCAACGCTTCCGGCGTGGGCCATTGAATTTCAGGCCTAAGTCGATGGAGGAACTCCAGCTCAAGCGGGGTCGTCTCATCCAGATCGACGGGCTCAAAGTCGAGGATATGCGTTTCAACACCGAATCCGACGCCTTTAAATGTGGGGCGGTTGCCAACATTGGTCACCGCCTGGAAGCGCCGCGAGCCGTTGACCGTCAGCCGCGTGACGTAGACGCCGAAGCCGGGAAGCTGGCCATCGTAGGCCGCCAGATTCACAGTCGGTACGAGGAGCTGAGAGCCTACACCGCGCCCATGGGCAGGCCAGGAAAGCACGGCGAATGGGCGACCGAGCATCCAGCGCGCGCGCTTCACGTCGCCCGCGGCCACCAGCGCACGAATGGCGGAGCTGGAAACCTCCATGGAGCGAACGTGCACAGCGTCATGCACCGTGAGGGTGAAGCCAAACTCCGCGCCAAAGGCAGCCAGCTCGTGCATGCCAGCCTCGGCACGATGGCCAAAGCGGAAGTTGCCGCCCTCGTGCAGCCCGCGCAGGGCCAGAGCGTCTACCAGCACGCGGCGTACGAATTCGCGGGCGGAGAGTTGCGCGAGCGCCGCATCAAACGGCAGCACCAGAACGGCATCCATGCCGGCGGAAGCCAACAGGCGCACACGCTCGGCGATGGGCGTGAGCAACAGCGGCGCCTGCGCAGGGCGCAGAAACCGGTCGGGGTGCGGGTCAAAGGTGATGGCAACAGCCCGCGCATGCAGGCTGCGGGCCTGCGCCACGACAGCCGAAAGAATCTGCTGATGCCCAATGTGCACGCCGTCAAAGTTGCCGATGGCGGCCACGCTGGGGCCATAGCCCGCAGGCACCTCGGGGAGTGAACGGAAGACTGGAATCCTCGGGGCGGAGATCGGGCTCATGAGCGCACGGACTCCAGATGCACAGAGATGCTGAGGCCGTCATGCGCAAGCGCCATGCCCTCGGGCAGCATGCGGTTGGTTTCCGCATGGCCCAGGTCATGCGCGATGTGGGTAAACCAGGTATGGCGGGAGCCGATGCGGCGCGCCCAGCCGACCGCCTGATCCAGCGTGGCGTGGCTGGGATGCGGCTTGTGGCGCAGAGCTGAAATGATGAGGCACTCAACCCCATGCAAAAGATCGAAGCTCGACTCGGGGATGAAGCTCACGTCAGTGAGGTAGGCAACGCTGCCGAAGCGGAAGCCAACAATCTCCTGCTCACCGTGCAACACCGGCACACGGACGAACTCCACGCCATGCACGCGGGTACGGGCCTGCAGCGGTTCAATGCGCACGCGGGCTCGGTTTGGATAGGTTGCCTCCGGTGAGAACGTGTAGTCGTAGACCCGGCGCAACACATCCGCAGTTTCATCAGAGGCATAGAGCGGAATGCTGCCGCCCTGGCGCGCCACAGCGAAGCTGAGCGGCCGCAGATCGTCGAGGCCAAGGATGTGATCGGCGTGGCTGTGCGTATAGAGAACAGCATCCACACGCGTGAGACCGCTGCGCAATGCCTGCTCGCGAAAGTCCGGGCCGGTGTCTATGACGATGATGCTCGCAATGCCACCGTTCTGCACGCGCAGCAGCACAGAGGGCCGCAACCGCCGGTCATGCGGATCAGTGGACGTACAAACCGAGCAATCACATCCCACCGTGGGAACGCCCATCGAGGTTCCCGTACCAAGAAATGTGAGCAGACCATGCATGCGTTAGCGCTTACCCGGCGGTGGCGGTGGAGCCTGCACACCCTGGAGCGTGATCATGTTCGTGAGTTCAAGAAAGGTCATGCGCACCTCGAACAGGACCGTCTGCAGGGCGCGATCTTCAGCTTCAGTCAGATTTCCTTTGGTCTTCTCAGCGAGCACGCCGAGGAGGTCAATGGTCTGTCGCGCACCGAGGATGTCCACGCGCGGACGCTGGCCCTCCTGCGTACCGGCGCCCATCTGGATCATCGCAGACAGATACAACTGCTGGACCAAATGCTCGAAACCCACCGGCGGCGGCGCACCCATGCCCGGATTTTGCGCGCGCACCAAGTCCTCCAGCCGCTGAGCGGAGGCATCATAGGCTGACTTCTGCTGCCGACTTTCCTCCGGTGTGGGCGCAGGAGGCATCTCAAAAGGCTCCTCCGCAGCGGCTGCCTCGGGAGCAGGTTCTGGCACTGTCTCGGGCTTGCTCTCCGGCACTACGAGCCGTGGTCCGGCACCGGCCTGCGGCTCGGGAGCATGCGTCTCACTGCTTCCCTGTTCTTCCTGCGCTTTTATCTTGCGGCGGTCAATCACTTCAAACTTTGGCGTATCACTCATGATTCCCGGTTTCCAATCATTCAGGCTGAAAGTGTTGGCGGCGCGGCCAGAATGCGCGCGGTGCCTGTGGCTACCCCTGTGGAGTAAGTCAGGAGCTCGTTGCGGGATTCCGCGTCGGCGCGCAACATGGCCAGGGCAAAGGTGCGTCTGCCGTTGGGCAACTGCAGCTCAGCCGTGCTGGTGATGTTCCCGGCGACAGTGCCCTCCAGAACCAATTCCGTGCCGTGCGCGGGCAGCGGCCCGTGCAGCTCCAACTGGCGCAGATGCCGGTGTACGCTGCCGCGCGAGCGGATGCGCTCAACGATCTCCTGCCCAAGATAGCAACCCTTGTTGAAGTGCAGGGCGCGCAACTGCGAAGTCTCCTGCGGCAGGTCGCGTTCCACCATGTCCTGGCCGTAGACGGGGATGCCCTCGGCAATACGAAATGCTTCCAGCGTGCGGCAGCCGACCGGCACTGCACCGGCGGTGGTACATGTGCGCCAGAGGCGGACGACACCCGCAACCGGCGTCCACAACTCGTAGTGCGGCACTAGGGATCCATAGCCGCGCAGAATCCGCAGATCCAGTCCGTTCCACTCCACGCGGGTGCAGGTCATGGGTTCGGAGAGCGTGGGAAGGCCCATCCGCTGCAGAACCTCGTCTGCATGCGGGCCGGCGAGTCCAAGAGCGGTTTCCTCTGATCCCGGCTCCACGCCGACGGACAGCAGTTCCACATCATCCATGATGATGAAGTGCTCGAGATGCGCATGCAGATGTTCGTACTGGTCAGCAGCAATCTCCAGCGTCAAGGCTGGGTCGAGGGTTGTGCTCATCTCGCCGGTGAGCGGCGCGTGGCCTTCACGCCAGACGGTCAGATCGCCCTGGATGCGACCCTGCGCGTTCAGAACCAGGTTCCATGCGCCGGTATTAGGCTCGAGTCCGCTGACGGTGTTTGTGACCATGCCGCTGAGCCAGCGGAGGCGGTCATCGCCACGCACCACAACGCGCCTGAACCAGCCCAGATCATGGACTGCGGCGCCGGAGATCAGCGCCTCTATTTCCGCACCCAGCACGTCCAACTCTTGTGGGGTCAATGCTCCGTGATATTCGATGAGCCTGGGCGACTTGGCTGCCGAGGACAAATGGGCCGCCAGAGGAGTCATCGGCACAGGTTCAACCAGGACTGAATCACTCATATGATTGCACTTTTCCGCCAAACGAACGGATTTTTCTGCCGCAGAAGGCGCACTCTGCAGCATTCTGATTATAGCCCTGCTTCGAGATGCCCGGCGCGGCCGGGGAGCACACGAAGGGACAAGGAGATTGCATGACCAGCCAGCGTAAATTTTCTGCAGCATTCCGGCGCAAGTGGATGCTGGTCATGGTCTTATGCCTCGTGGCGGCGGGGGCAGCCGGTCAGCAGCAAGCCCCGGCAACGAGCGCCCAAGCCACCCATGCGCCAGCCAATCCAACTGCGGGGGATAAGGGCAAAACTGCCGGCCGCATAACGCCTGACCAGGCGCAGAAGCTCTTTGGGATGGTCGACCAGATTTTGAAGTTTTCGTCGGATGAAACCGGACTGCCTGTCAAAGAGACCGTCAAGCGCCAGTTGACCACCCGTGCCGCCGTGGAGAGCTACCTCCACGAGAAACTCGATGAGGACCAGGACGCCAAACGGATGCAGCGCAGCGAAATTGTGCTGAAGAAGTTTGGCCTGCTGGATCGCGACTTTGACCTGAAGCCCTTTCTGCTGTTGCTTCTGAAGGAGCAGATTGAAGCCTATTATGACCCGAAGACCAAGACCGTGAACCTGCTGGACTGGATTAATCCTGACGACCAGAGGCCGGTGCTGGCCCATGAACTGACGCACGCGTTGCAGGACCAGCGCGTGAACCTGGAAAAGTGGAGTGACCAGACGCCGCCGGATGTCTCCACGAACTCGAGCGAGGACAAGGACCACCTGGCCAAGGACGAACTGGACACGGCGCGCAATGCCGTGGTGGAAGGGCAGGCGACGGCGGTGATGATGGACAACATCCTGAAGCCGATGGGGCACAGCCTGCTGAAGGACCCGCAGGTTGTGGAGCTGATCAAGCAGCAGATGAACCACGCGACGGACTCGCCGGTGCTGGCGCGCGCGCCGCTGCTGCTGTCAGAGTCGCTGCTCTTTCCTTATCGCGAGGGGTTGAGCTTTGAGCAGGATGTGTGGATGGATAAAGGTCAGACTGCGGCCTTTCAGGGCACGCTGGACCAGCCACCGACATCGAGCTGGGAGATTATGAATCCGCGGATGTATGAGCAGCGCATGATGCCGCCGGTTCCGTTGATGCCGGATATTCATCCGCTGGTGGACAAGCTCTATGAGCCTTACGACATTGGGCAGGTGGGCCAACTGGACACGCACATCCTGACGGGCATCCTTGGCGGAGAGCAGGCGGCGCGCGACCTGACGTCCGCATGGGATGGCGGGCTGTACTGGGCGGGACAGTTGCGCGCGGCGACTGCGGCCCAGCGCGCTACGACGAAGTCGATTGCCCTGCTGTATCTTTCCGTGTGGCGGAATGTGCCCTCGGCGCAGCATTTTGCGAGGCTCTACGCGAGCGAACTGGGGCGCAAGTATTCAGGGCTGAAGCCGGATACAAATGCCGCGCCCGCCGCGACGGCGAGCGAGGGCGACGTGGAGCAGGTGTTCACCACAGACGAAGGGCCGGTGGTGATTACGACGCGCGGCAAGATGGTGTTTGTAACGGAAAGCTTTCCGCTGGAGCTGGCGCGCAAGCTGACGGAACTGGTGCTGGATGCGCAAGGCACGGGCGCGATGCAGATTGCAACGGCAGCGCACTTGCCGCATGTGACGGGCGCTTTGCGAAGCCCTGCAGCGCAGGACTCGCTGACAGGCGGACTGGTGCGGTTCTTCGCGGACTGCGGCGTGATGAAGGCTGCGGTGGATGGGGGCCTGCGCGCGGCGCACTGATGGCTTAGGTTGGCGCGGCGATTGAAGCGATGCGCGAGCCGAATCACAAGTCCGCGTAATTCTCTGCAAGCTTTCTGTGGAAAAGAAAAATATTCAAGGGGGGGTGGGGGTGTCCCCCAGCCGGATGCCCTGATGCCTTTACACTGCTCTGACTCTGTTCTTATTGTGCGCGAAGTGCAGGTAATTATCTGCAAACTGCGAGAAGGAATTTTTCGTGGATTCCCACCCATGTCGCCCGCTGCGCTGACGCCATGAATGATTGCATGACAGCGTCGGCTCCTTCGGCTGAGTAGACTGGTTGCTGCTAGACGACCATGTAGCTCGGGAGAAGGAGCCGAGCATGATGATTATAGGCTGTGATTTTCATCCCAGTTTCCAGCAG
>JAKAFB010000078.1 GCA_021818105.1 Acidobacteriota bacterium | reverse complement strand
CATCCGTGCCAGTAGAGCAGCGGCGTCGAGCGCCCGCCAATGTGCAGCGCCCACGGATTCAGCGCCACAATCACAACCCACACAAATGCAACTGCCGCAACCGCCAGCAGCAGCAGCTTCGTCAGGCACCCGGTTAACCATCGCATTCGGCGAGTATAGCCGCGTTTCGCTTCGCTGCCCCGCCAAAATTTTCAGTCCCGCGCCGGTTCACGCACCCTCACTTCAAGTGCTCCAGCACAATGCCATGCCCCACGCCCGCCGCCTCTGTCGTCTGCGCCACTTGAAAGGCCATCAGCCTGCCATCAGTCGAAATCACCGGGTTGGACGCCTTCCATCCCTCGTAGTCATTGAAGTGCGTCATTCGCACAAAGTCCTTGCCTGTGCCATCCAGCCGCAGCTTGTAGATGTCGATGTTGCGCATGCCGTGCTCGCCGCCAAGCTGCTCCACCTGCCGGTCGCCCTCCACGGCCGCGTGCTTGCCGTCAGGAAAGATCCCCTCGCACTCGTTGTAGCTCTCCGGTGACTTTGAAAAGTCCATCACCTTGCCTGTCTTCAGGTCGATGCCCATCACCTTTGCCAGCACGTCCTGCCCGCGGCCCCTGCTCACATAGCAGGTAAAGGTCATCTTCGTGTCGTCGTCATAATAGTCCTGAGCCTCCAGGCTGCACCGGTTGTCAACGCTTTCATACACCTTGTGCTTGTCCACAAGCCGCGGCGTGCCGCCGGAGAGATCCACCCGGGCCACCATCAGTCGCGAGTAGTCCTTCGGAAATTCAGGATGATCCTCCGCTGTTTCTGAGAAGGCAATCAGCATGCTCCGCTTGGAGACAGCCGCGCCTTCGTGCATGCGCTCATCCAGTCGCACCGGCACCGGTACTGCGCCTGGCTTACTGCTCAGGTACCACAGCTCGCTTTCGCGGTCCCGGCTCGTCTTCACGTCTACAAACTTCGCCGGCCCAATCAGAATGTAGTCGCCGTTCGCCAAGTGCATCACGCGCAGGAACGCAGCCCCTGGCACATTGCACGTCAGGCAGCGGATGATGCGCGTCTTCAGGTCGATGACGAAGGCATCGCCAAAGCTCTTGTCCATAAAGGCTACGCGCTGGTTGTCCGGCGAAATGTCGGCGCGCTCGCCAAAGTGTGTCAGCATCTCCATGTTTGGCGGCAGTGCATCCAGCGGGCTGCCCTGTTTGCGCTGCGCCAGCAGTGACGTGGTGAGCAGAAGAAAAATCAGCAGATGCCTCATCGCAATCCTCGCCCGCAATCCTAGGTGCTCGCCCGGAATCGCTGCAACTTGAATCCCGCCCGAGGGCTTTAGACCCGCACTTTCCGCACTTTTCCGCAAGATTTCTCTGCAATTGCACCATTAAAGGTGATATCCACAGATAAATCTTTTTTTTGCACTTGCGTCCACAGCTGGAGCAGGCGCAGAGTCTGTATCCAAGTGATGCACCTGTAGGGAACTGGAAACGAGGTTTCCAGTTTGGCGGATAGATGCAAGCTTCGAGGGAAATCAGGCAATTGCCCTCGGCCACTGCGAAGACTGAGCACGAGAGGGACGACGAAGATTCATCCACAGCCCAGCTGTAGACGGAGATTCGATGAAACTCAAAGGCAAAGTCGACGGCCAGCCGGGAAGCAAAGTTTGACGGAAGTCGAAGAGGCATCGACAGCCAGACGGAAGATGAAGGATTTGATGGAAGTCAGCCGCGCATCAGAGGCTTTGCCAAACATGCAGGCTTGATAGACATCCGAGATTCATCCCCCGGCCTTCGCAGGACGATGCAAAGTTCGGTGGAAGTAGACGCAGCATAGCCGGCCCTTGCGGAGATGGAACCAAAGCACGAAACCGCAGAATCAACTGCAGCTGGGAAGCAGAAGAAGAAGCGGCGTAGAGCAGAGGAGAAATCGACGGCCAGCCGGTAGCAGCCGCATCGAGAGACGCTGAAGATTCATCGTCAGGCACCGCCGGAGGCGTTGGATCCAGCGAACTACAGACGCACCCTGGGAGCGCCAGAGGCCGCAAGGTCACTGGCGCTTTCGCTTTCTGCGCACAGCGCTCTCGCCCGCTTGCGCAGCGTGCAGATCCTAGTGCATCGCCGCGCCTTCTGCCGGAGCTTGTCCGGGGCGGTTCTTGTTCAGCAGGAAGGCCAGCACAATCAGACCTACTGACATCCACGACAGCTCCATGTAGACATCCTGATACCCCTGCATCTGCGCCTGCATGTTCAGTTGCCCGTAAATGGATGCCAGCGCCAGCCCTTTGCCATTCGCCGTGCCAAACTGGCTGCCCAGATAGCCCGTCAAGGCCTGCGTATGCTGCTGGAAGGCAATCGAAGCCGACTGCATCGCATTCTGCAGGTGCTGCTGGTGCCACATGGCACGGCTTGTCACCTGCGCGTTCGTGATGGCGATCAGGATGCTGCCGCCCAGGTTGCGCACAAAGTTGATAAGCCCCGCCACCTGGTTGCTCTCCTCCTTGGGCATGCCAATATAGGCTGCGTTGGTAATGGAGATGAAGCAGAACGGCAGCGGCAACATCTGGATGACCCGAAGCCACGACGCCTGCGCAAAGGTCATCTGCAGGTTCGTCACCTCCGCCGCATAGCGGAAGGTCAGCACCAGCATCGTAAAGCCAATCAGCGTCAGTGTCCGCGCCGAAACCTTGCCCGTCGCATAGCCGGCAAAGGGCATCACAAACACCAGCGTAATGCCGCCCGCCGTCAGCGCCAGTCCCGCGGTCGTTGCGTTATACCCCAGCAGTTCCTGCATGAACTGTGGCTGCAGCACGGTGTTCGCGTTCAGCACGCCGCCCACCAGCATCATCAGGAAACAGCAGATTGCAAAGTTTCTGAAGCGGAACAGCTTCAGGTTGATCAGCGGATGTTTGTGCCGCCACTCCCAAACCGCCAGTCCAATCAACCCGCCAACGAACAGCACTGCAAACAGTCGGATGAAGCCCGAAGCGAACCAGTCATTCTCTTCGCCCTTGTCCAGCATGATCTGCAGCGCGCCCATCGAGATGGTTAGAAAGGCCAGCCCGAGGTAGTCCATGTTGCGCAGCTTCGAAGGGTCCGCCTTGATCCACGGCGGATCCTCAATCAGACGACTCACCAGTATGTAGGCCAGGATGCCCACCGGGATGTTGATGAAGAAGATCCAGCGCCAGGAGAAGTTGTCTGTAATCCATCCGCCAAGCGTCGGCCCAATGGATGGCGCCAGCACAGCGACAAGGCCATACAGCGCAAAGGCCTGTCCGCGCTTGTGCGGCTCAAACGAATCCGCCATGATGGCCTGCGCCATGGGCTGCATGCCGCCGCCGCCCGCGCCCTGGATCACGCGGAACACGATGAGCAGGGGCAGGGAAGGCGCAATCCCGCAAAAGAAGCTGGCGATGGTAAAGACCGTGATGCAGAAAACAAAAAAGTTCCGCCGCCCCATCAGGCTGCTGGCCCACCCGCCCAGCGGCAGCACAATGGCGTTTGAAACCAGGTAGCTCGTCAGCACCCACGTGCCCTGGTCGGTGCTTGCCGCCAGGCTGCCCGCAATGTGCGGCAGCGCCACGTTGGCAATCGAGGTGTCCAACACCTCCATAAACGCGGCCAGCGCCACTGTCATCGCAATCAGCCACGGGTTCACCCGCGGCTTCCAGTTGGCATGCGCATCGGCGTTCGGGTTGGTCACCGTCTTGTCCCTGGCCCCAGCCTGCGCTGAAGACAGGGATTGCGTATCGGCCAAGAGTTGCTCCTTAAGTGGCTTATGAAAGTTCCTTCTGCGCAGGGAAGGCAGGCGTTAGCAAGCCCGCCTGTACCGCAATCTGGCAAAAGGGGATGAAAGCGTCTTACCTGATTTTAGATTCCTATGGGTCCCGCAGGGGTTCATCGATTCTCGATCCCCCTCACATCGCCCGCACCACTTCAGGCGTCGAGTGCGGAGAAACGCGCCAGCCCAGCAGGGCAATCATCAGTGCCACCAATTGCATGGCCACGATGAAGGCTACGCAGGCCGGCCACTTGCCCATCGCCCAAAAGATCCCCGGAACCACTCCCGCCGCCGTGCCGCCCATGTAGTAGCTCGTCAGGTACAGTCCCGCCGCCGTTACCCTGGCTCCCGGCGGCGCTGCAATGCGTAAATGGCTCTGCGTCGCGGTCTGCGCAATGAATACTCCGCTCGACAGCATGGCCAGTCCCAGAATCACCACCGCTAGCGAGGGAGACAGCGTTAAAACCACCCCCGCTATTGAGCAGCAAATGGCGCCGCCGATACCCGCGCGTAGCCCCACCCGCGTAATCAGGAAGCCCGCCGCTGGAGTCACCACCAGCCCCACCAGGTAGACAAAAAAAAGCGAGCTCAGTGCCGTTGTGGAAAGCGAGAACGGCGCAGCGCTCAGGTGGAAGGTAATCCACGTAAACACGCCCACGAGCGAAAACAGCACGTTAAACCCCACCGCAAACGTTGCCACCAGCCGCCGGCTTTTGAAGAGCGCCCGCACCTGCCGCGGAAATGCCGCCAGTCCCGGCGAGTCTACCGGCGCAATCCGTCGGCGCCCATGCGGCAACCACGCGCCCACAAGCGCCGCGCCCGCCAGTGACATCGCCCCCAACGCCAGAAAGCTCACCCGCCAGCTGAACCAGTCCGCCAGAATGCCCGCGGAGATGCGGCCCAGAAACCCTCCCAGCGCCGTCCCGCTCACATAAAAGCTCATAATCAGCGCCACGCGCTCGGTCGGCCACTCCTCGCCGATGTACGTGATGACCACTGCGATGATCCCCGGAACCGTGATGCCCTGCAGGAAGCGCCAGAAGACCAGTTGTGCCAGCGAAGTAGCCGTGGCCGCCAGCAGCGTCGGCAGTGAGATGCCAAGCAGCGACGCCACAATCACCCGCTTGCGCGCCAGCCGCTCCGTCAGCGCTCCAAACACCGGCGCAGACAACGCCACGCCCAGCGTTGTCGCCGAGACCGTCATGCCCACCCCGGCCTCCGAAGCCTGAAATATCTTCGCCAGCATCGGCAGCAGCGGTTGCGTGCAATACACCTGCAGAAAGGCGCACACGCCGCACAGCGTTACGGCCGCCGCCGCCCATGGGCTGGGCAAACTTCGCTGCTCAGAAAGCGATTCCAAGTGTTCAGCATACCGGATGCAACTGTCCGCATTCCCGCCTGTAGGAATCAGCGCCTGTCTTGCTCATGGCGGCACTAACCAAGGTAACGCAAGTGACTTGCGTCACACATCCCCGTCCCGCGCGAATTGCATCATACTTGTACATCGGCAGGATGGCGTGGCTGTTCCCGGATGTGCCGCTTGGCTTGTCACACAGCATCGCGGCTTTCCGGCCCATGCAACCGCGGCTTCCTTTGCGGGAGGGCAACATGGGTATGCGTGCAGTCCGTCAGGTACTTCACTGTTTCAGAACCGGTCTCGGCCCCGGCTCTCTCGTTCTTGCTGCCATGCTCACCGGATGCGGCGGCGGAGGCGGCACCAATGGTGGCGGAACCCCTCCACCTCCCGCGGTAACGACGCCTGTACAAATCAACATGGGCGACGCTCCCGCAGACTGGATGCTGGCCGTCTCCATGAACATTACGTCCATGTCCATGGTCCGTAGCGACGGTTCCACCTCTGTCATTTCCACGCCCACCACCATGGAGATGGTGCGACTCACCGGTACCATGCAGCCGGTCGCCATGGTCAATTTGCCGCAGGGAACCTACACCGGCGCAAACCTGGCCGTCAGTTCCGTCAACCTCAGTTACATGGACCCCTACACATTCCTGCCCGTGCAGGCCGCCATCTCATCACCCTTCAGTGCACACGTCAACTTCAGCACTCCCATCACGGTCGGCACCACGCCAATGGCCATCGGTTTTGATCTCAATCTCGCCAAGTCCCTCGTGCTGAACACTGATAGCACCTTCAGCATGACCCCGGTCTTTCATGTCACCACCGGCCTCCAGGGATCCGGCAATGCGGCAGATCCGATGAATGGCGGCATTCAGGAAATGATGGGTGTCGTGTCCGGCGTGACAAGCAGCGGCTTCACCCTTTCCTCAATGCAGGCGGCGCAAAACTTCAACTTCACCATGAATTCGTCCACGGTCTTTAACGGGACCACCATGAGTTCGCTGTCCAACGGTATGGGATTGCTCGTCGATGCCACCCTGCAGCCTGACGGCACTCTCCTGGCGACCAGAGTGCAAGCCATGGCCGGATCGGGCGGATCCATGGGCGCTGGCATCATCACCGGCATTTCCGGCATTTCGCCTCCCACGCTCACCATCGCCATGCAAAACGGCGCGGGCAACGGCGTCATGTCGTCCATGTTGACTAACGGCATCACGGTCACAATGTCTGGCGCTACCTTTGTCATCGACGACGGCATCGTCGACCTGAGCAACCTGCCCTTTGCTCCCGTTTTCGACGCCAACGATGTCTATGCGGGCCAGAACGTCATGCCCATCAGCTCCAGCGCAATGATGAGTTCCAGCATGGGCGGTGGCATGGGAGGCAGCATCATGTTGGCGGGCAGCATGACAGCCACCGGGCTGCGGCTTGAACCTCAGGGTGTCAGCGGGACCATCTCTTCGACGATCATTGGCGGAACGCCGTCCAGCTTCACCCTTACTCTGCCCTCCGTCTGCGCGCTCTCTGCGCTCACCGGGGCCACCACGATTACGGTCTACCAGCAGCAAAGCACCGTCGTTCTGAACGAAACCAATACGCCACCCACATCGAACATTGGCGCCGGCTCCACCGTGCAGGTCTTCGGCCTGCTCTTCAACAACGGCGGCCAGTGGGTCATGGTGGCCGCGCGCATCACCGCAAGCTAAGGTTCTTCGGCCCTAAAGTACGCGCAGTTGTGTCACCTGCACAGCCGCCTCGGACGTGTGCGTTTTCGTCTCTTGCGTCTCCTGTGCCATGTCCGTGATGCGCGCCTTTGACAGCACTGCCATCATTGCCTGTTGCGCCTCCACCCATACAGGGTGCGCCGGGCACGTCATCTTTTTTGAGCACACCCGCCCCGACATTAGGCACACATTCAGGTAAATCTGCCCGTCAATCGCCTCAATCACCTCCAGCATGGAGGCCTGCCGCCCGCGCGGCAAAATCTCAAAACCGCCCGCCTGCCCGCGCCGCGACGTAATCAGCCGCGCCCGAGTCAGCGCCTGCAGCACCTTGGAAAGAAAGCTCAACGGAGCGCCCGTGGCCTCGGCCAGCGTGGGCAGCAGCGCGCGCTCCTGCGGCGGCAGAGTCGCCAGGTGCACCATCACGCGAACGGCGTAATCGGCGGCGCGCGTCAGTTGCATCGACGAGTTGGCTTTTTTCATGGTTCCGGTCACGCTTGGGGAAATGTCGATCCGCCGCTTCCACAGCTTCGGCGACACGGTAGATAGTACTACGCTCGCGCGCTTCGCCGTCCTGCTCCCAGTCTGATGCTGTCCTGGCGCTGTGTCTGCGCGTCCGCCCAATCCTCTTAGTAAAAGGGCTGCGGGGCCACCTTCAGGTCAACACGGTAGCCGCCTACTTATCCCCCAGCTCGTAAGGAATGCCAAACCGCCCAATCTGGATCAGTGCCTTGTCGCTAGGCGGCCAGATGCGCAGGCTCTCCACGCGCACGTGCGTTTTGATCAGGTGCGCGTCCGTCGTGCCCACCAGCTCGCCCGTCGTGGCCACGTGGAAGTGTATCTTGATGTCCTCGCCATCCCGCACCCAGCCAAACACATAGTTGCCCGGCTTCAGCTCAATGCCGCCAATACGAACCGGCGCCTGCACCATGAGGTAGTGCGAATACTTCCCATCCGCCGAGTAGCCCGCCGTAATCAATACCACGCCGGCAATGTAGCGCCCGTGGCTGTTCACAATGCCGCTTGCCGTGCGCATTTCGGTTTCAATGTGTTCCTTCTCCACCTGCGCGCGTGCCGGCAGCAGAGAGGCCAGTTCCGCATCCGTCGCCTGCCGCCAGACGGTTTTCTCCGCTCGCGTCACTGTGCAAATCATCGATAAGAAAAGTGCAGCAAGAATGATCTTCTTCATGATTGAGGTTTCCTGAGCGATTCCAGCGGAACAATCCCGCGCTGAATGGCCGCCGTGGCCGCCTGCGTGCGATCCGACACGCCCAGCTTGCCCAGCAGGCTGTTGATGTGTGTCTTCACTGTCGCCTCGGAGATATCCAGTTCCGTGGCAATCTCCTTGTTGCTCTTGCCGTGCACAATTTGCTCTAGCACGTCGAACTCGCGCGGCGTCAGCTCTTCCGTGCCCATGCGCTCGGCCAGCTTCTGCGCAATCGCCGGGGGAATATGCGACTTGCCCGCATGCACCGCGCGAATTGTGGCAATCAGTTCCTCGCTCGTCATTCCCTTCAATAGATACGCCCGCGCGCCAGCCTGCAATGCGCGATAGATGTCCTCATCTCCGTCGTAGGTCGTCAGAACAATAAACCGCGCATTGGGTGATTCCATGCGGATGCGCTGAATCACATCCACGCCGCTCAACCGCGGCAGGCGCAGGTCGATGAGCGTAATGTTCGGCTGGTGCTTCCGATACTGCGTGATGGCCTCCACGCCATCCGCGGCCTCACCAACCACCTCAATGCCGTCCGCCACATTCAGTAGAGCCACCAGTCCCTGGCGCACTACGTGGTGATCTTCCACCACCAGCACGCGAATCGTCTCGTCTCCCACGGCTACTCCTTAGCTCCTTTGGGCGCTGGCGCGCGCAGCCGCACCGCCGTCCCGCCTTCTGGCTCGCTGGTCACTTCCAGCACTCCGCCAATTGCCTCGGCACGCTCGCGCATGCCTGTCAGCCCATAGTGTCCCGGCGGCGATGTCGCTCCCTCGCCTGCCGCAAAGCCGCGCCCATCGTCCCTCACCTCCAGCGCGACCTCAGTCTGACCATACTCCAGCTGCACCCACAGGTGCTTCGCGCCTGCGTGCTTCTTTACATTATGGATGGCCTCCTGGCCCACGCGCAGAAATTCGCGTTCCGTCTCCGTCGGCAGTGGACGGTACGCGCCATACAAGCTGAAGCTTGCCTCCACTCCGTGCCCCCCTGCGTGCTCCGTCACCCGCCGCAGCTGTACCGGCAGTGTCTGCTCTCCCTGGTCCTGCGAGCGCAGCGCCCAGATGGACTGCCGCGCCTCAGCCAGCCCCTCGCGCACGTAGCCCCGCGTCGTGTCCAGGTGCTTCGCCGCCGCTTCCACCTTCTTCTGCCGCAGCAGCTCCGCCAGCACCTCCAGTTGCACGCTGATGCCCACATACCCCTGCGCCAGCGTGTCGTGAATCTCCCGCGCAATGCGGTTGCGTTCCGCCAGCACCGCGCTGAACTCGCTCTCCGCCCGTTTCAATCGCCTGCGCAGCAGCCACACAATCAACCCTGCCACCGCCAGCGCCAGCACAATGTAGAACCACACCGTCTGGTAGAAGTGCGGCCGCAGCTCAAAGCGCAGCTCCGCTCCCTCCGTGTTCCACACGCCGTCGTTGTTTGCCGCCTGCACCCGAAACGTATATCGTCCCGGCGGAATGTTCGTGTAGTACGCCGTGCGCCGCGCTCCCGCCTCCGTCCAGCCCTTGTCAAAGCCCTCCAGCTTGTAGCGGTAGCGCACCTTCTGAGGCGCCGTAAAGCTCAACCCCGCATAATCAAACTCAAAATGCACATGTCCAGCCAGAATCTTCAGCCAGGGGTCCGCCCCGCGCAGCGGCTGGTCCACGTCATCCACGGCAAAGCGTTCCACCACTACCGGTGGCGGAACCGCGTTGATGGGGAAGTGCGCCGGGTCCACTTCCACCAGCCCCTTCGGCGTCGCAAACCACAGCCGCCCGTCCTGCGCACGCCACGCCGAGGGATGGCTGTTTGTTGCCGTCTCCCGGCTGCGCAGCCCATCCGCCGGCCCAAACTCTATCCACTGTGAGCAGTCCGCCGTCTTTGTGCAATTGCAGCGTGCAATCCCGTTGTCCGTTGCAAACCACAGGTGACCCAGACCGTCATCCAGAATTGCGTGAATAGACGTCTGGTTCAGGTTCCTGTCCTGTGCAGTAGAGAACTTCGCCCCGTCCCACAGGTTCCAGCCGTGGTCCTGCGTGCCTACCAGCAGCGCTCCATTGCCGCGCGCCAGCAGCGCCGTAATCACGTTGCTTGAAAGTCCATTCGCCGTCGTGAAGTTCGTGATGTGCCCGCTCGTGATCCGCGACAACCCCGCCAGTGTCGCCACCCACAAATTGCCGTGCGCATCCCGCGCCAGCGCGCCCACCAGGTCGCTGCCCAATCCCTCTGCCTGCGTATAGGTCCGCATCTGTCCGCCCGCTGGCGCCTTTGTCCACTGCGTCAAACCACGCCGCGTGCCCACCCACAGTGTTCCGTCCGCATCCACCAGCAATGAGCGAATAAAGTCATCCGGCAGCCCATCGGCTGAGGTGTATGTCTCCACCCTGCCATCGTGCATGCGGCCCAGCCCATCTGGAGTGCCCACCCACAGGTCGCCGTCCGGCGCTGTCGCCAGTGAAAGAATCACATCGCTCGGCAGCCCATCGCGTACCGTGTAGCTCTTCGTGCTCCAAGCGCCAGCCGCCGTCCTCCGCAGCGCATTCAGCCCGCTGGAGCTCGTCCCTACCCACAGCGTTCCATGCTTGTCATCCACCACGGCCGTCGTTGCGTCTGACGAAAGCCCCTCGCGCATGCCCAGGTTGCGAAAGCGTTCGTCACGCAGAATGTCCAGTCCAGCCGTCTCCGTGCCCACCCACACGTTGCCTTCGCGGTCCTCCATCAGCGTCAGGATCGATGTGCTCGCCAGCGAGTCCGTCACTGGCAGCCGCTGCAACTTGCCATCCACCAGCCGCGCCAGTCCACCGCTCGTGCCAATCCACAGGCATCCTTCGCGATCGCTGAAGAGCGTCTGCACGCGACTGCCCGGAATCTCTCGCCCCGCCGTCATCCGTTCCACCACGTGTCCACTGCGCACCACTACCAGTTGGCTCGCGCTCGCCAAGGCAAGCGCACCCCCGGGCAGCAGTTGCATAAACTCCACGCCACCCTGCGGCAATGCCCCTGTAGATGCCACCTCAGTCCAGCGTCCATCGGCGCGCTCAAACACGCCACTGCCCGACGCCACCAGAATTGCCCCTGCCTGTCCGGCCGCCACTTGGTACGGCCCATCCTGTGCTGCCAGCGTTCCGTGTCCGCCCATTCGCGTCGTCTGCCAGCGCCCGTTGCGAAACGCCGCCGCGCCCTGTGTCGTCGCCACCCACAGCCCGCCTTCGCGGTCCGCGGCCCAGGAGGTCATCCCACCCGCTGGCATCCCATCCGCCGCCGTCGTGCCCACAAACGTGTCCCCGCTCTGCTGCGCCAGCCCCAGCTCGGTCCACACCCACAGCGCGCCATCGCCTGTCTCCATTAGTCCGCGAATGCTGTCGCCCGGCAGGCCGTTGCGCGTGCCAAAGGCCGTCACCACGCCGTTCTTCAGCCGCGTCAGTCCTTCGCTCGTGCCCACCCACAGCGCGCCATCGCGCGCCTCCAGCAGGCAGCGGATATCCCCGCTCGGCAGAGCCGGCATCGAGTTGCGATCAAACACAGCAAACGAGTTGCCATCAAACCGCACCAGCCCCGCTTCTGTCCCCAGCCAGACATAACCGTCCCGCGTCTGTGCCAGCGCGTGCACCGTATTCTGCGGCAGCCCATTCTCCATCACCCACGACTGCCGTCCGTAGCCCGTCAGCGGCGTCGTTGGCTCCAGCGCATGGCTCGCCGCAGCGCATGCCAGCAGCGCAACCGCCGCCCAGTGCAGTGATCCGCAGCGCAATCCCCGCCGCTTCTTCGAATTGGTCACCCCATCCGCCAATGTCGTCGTTCGCAAGCCCAGGCCCCAACATGCTCCAAGTGTCAGAATCCTGCGTACATCCACAGTAATAGCCCAAGCCCGGAAATGCACTGTATCGTGCGTCGCCCAGCTCCAAAACCCGCTCCGCTCTCGGTAAACCCCTCCATCCATTGATGGAGCCTCTCCTCGTCACAACGGCCCAAGACTTTCCACCGCCGCGCGGCTAGTCTGTTCTTGTCTCCTGATTGGCCTGTACATTTCTGGCTAAGACATTTCGGGTGGCTGCGCTAATGGTCGCGGTCACCCGATTCTTTTTCCGCCCGCACACTGTACGCTCGGGCCCCCTTCTGCTACTCTCAACGGTCCTATGGAATACGCCAATCTCCTCCTCGAAAAGCGCTCGCCTCTTGCCGTCGTCACCCTCAACCGGCCCAAGGTTCTCAACGCGCTCAACGTCGCCACCCTCGCTGAGCTCGACGCTGTCTTCCACGACCTCGCCCTCGACGACACCATCCGCGTCGTCCTGCTCACCGGCGCCGGTGAGCGCGCCTTTGCCGCCGGGGCAGACATCAATGAGCTTGCCGCTCTCTCCTCTGAGGATGGCCAGCCCTTCGCCCTCCGTGGTCAGTCCGTCCTGCGCTTCATTGAGACGCTTGGCAAGCCCGTCATCGCCTGCATCCGCGGCTTTGCCCTCGGCGGCGGCTGTGAGCTCGCCATGGCCTGTACCTTCCGCCTCGCCGCAGACGACGCGCGCCTTGGCCAGCCCGAGGTCAAACTCGGCGTCATCGCCGGATACGGCGGCACCCAGCGCCTGCCCCGCCTCGTTGGCCGCGGCACCGCCCTCAAAATGCTCCTCACCGGCGGCATCATTGACTCTGCCGAGGCCCTTCGCATCGGCCTCGTTGATGAAGTCGTCCCCGCCGCCGACCTCATGACCCGCGCCGAATCCCTCGCCCGCGAAATCGCCGCCAACGCACCCCTCGCCCTCGCTGAAACCCTCCGCGCTGTCGATGAAGGCATAGACTTTCCCCTCGACCTGGCCCTCCTCCGCGAGAGCGTCCGCTTTGGCCACCTCTGCGGCACGCAGGACAAGGACGAAGGCACCCAGGCCTTCCTCGCCAAGCGCCCCGCCGCGTGGAAAGGCGTCTAGCCGCAACTACGCTCCTGCTATGCTTGTAGTGGGTATGAACCGCATACAAATCAAGGGATTTGCAACCTTCGCCCTGCTCCTGGGCATCTGTCTCACCGCCTGCCACAACCCCGAGCAGGCCGTCGAAGGCGTCGCTCACTCTGCCGTCAACGCCGAACACAAGGCGCAGCAGGCCGCCACCCTCCGCGACCAGCAGCGCGCCACCCTTGCTCACATCCCCCTGCCCACCAAGAGCCTCTACGTGGACGTCCACGAGCCCGGCGCATGGAAAAACCCCTTCCTTTCCGTCGAGGCAGACACTCTCAACCTCCGCGTCACTTTCGCGGACCCCAACCCCAGCACCATGGGGCAGGGAACCATGCTCCGCCCTGAGGCCGCCCGCCGCCAGGAGCTGCAGCTCCGCCCCGCCGACCTCGCCACGGCCGTTACCGCACTGCCAGACAGCGCTTGGCCCTACGGCCGCGTCATCGCCGTCGCCGAGGCCCCCGGAGCCAGCTCCCAGGACCGCGTCAAGGTCCGCCGCAACGTCGAAGCCGCCATCCAGCAGCTTAACGACCTCGGCATCATCGTCGAAGAGTGGCCCGGCCGCTAACCGCCGGGTCCGCCGCGCTCATCCCCGCAGAACGCATCGCAGCGAAGCGTCTGCCCCAGTCCACCGGCGCACTGCATTTTTCTTATAATGGTTGAAGAGAACGTCCTTATACGGGTCATACCGCCATGCCAGCTTACGAATATCAGTGCCAGTCCTGCTCCCACCACTTCGATCAGCGTCAGAAAATGTCCGAAGCCCCTCTCACCACCTGCCCCAAGTGCGGCGGCGAGGTTGCAAGGCTCATCAGCGGCGGCGCGGGAGCCATCTCCAAAGGCGGCGGCTCCGCATCGTCCGCTGACCCCGGCCCCAGCTGCGCCTTCGGCGGCTGCTGCGGTGGCGGCGCCTGCGCCATGGAGTAGCGCCGTCCGCTTTCCACCGCTGTCCTCATGCGCGAAGCACGCCGGGTGCCCCAGGTCTCTTTTGAGACCTGGGACTCCACGAAACTCACCCCGCGCAACCTCGCCATGCGAAAGGGCACGACGCCAGTCGTGCCGCAAATGCGCCTTCCCAATCGCCCGGTCATCCAATCGCCCGCTCATCCTGAGCGGAGCAGCTTGGGGTAAGCGGAGCGAAGGATCTGCTTTTGTTCTTCCTGTCCTCCCAAGCTGCCCGCCCAAAACCAAAGACGATTGTCATCTTGAGCGCAGCGCAGCGGAGTCGAAAGATCTGCGGTTGCTTTTCGTCCGCTCCAATGAGCTGCTCAACCGCGTGCCGGATGCCCCAGGTCTCGCTTCTGAGACCTGGGATCCCACGAACTCCCCGCAACCCCGTCTTGTGTCAGGGCACGACTTCAGTCGTGCCGCAAAACGCACAAAAGAGCACGGGGGCTTCAGCCCCTGAGGGCCGATTTCTGGATAACCTCCGGTTAGCCGGTGGTTCGACCGACGTGGTGACCGACGGTATAGACTCTGTGCTATGCGAGTTCAAGTTTCCATCAATGATAAAACTCCAACCAGAGCCTCGCTGGCTCCAAAAGGGTGGCTCAGTGTGCATCTGAATCTCTCAGGTGGTGATTCTCCGGAAGATTCTCCCGCGTCGCTTTACGTCCAAGCAATTGATTACGCCGACGAGCCAAATTCCGTAAATTCAATTTGGGAGATCGGAGAGCTAAGGGTTGGCGACACAGCTAGAGTCGACCTCCTAAGCGATGGCGAAGCAGACCCACCCACAAGGGTCGAACGGTCGACGGAGTTATCAACGAATCTCTTTTCGAATGTCGATCAGGCACGCCAACTTCTATCGGCTATCAGCGCGTTTGATAAAGAACTGGCGGCGATTGCTGAGCATAGCCGCCCAGTTGAACCTCAGGACGAGTTTAATAAGATCGCGAGAGCAATAGGGAGCGTTTTCGTCGAACTCGACCGCAATCTTATTCAACCCACACTACGTAGACACCCTGAACTATTAGCGGAAGCCCAAGAAAAACATCTGATTTGATGGGGTATTCTTTGTTCCGTCTGGGTGGTCTACGAACCGGGCGAAACCCAAGCTGCCCTCTGCTCTCCGCCTTACGCGCTGTCAACGCCCCCTCGCCCGGACTCGCCCCTAACCCATTCATTCCACCCGCGCAGAAATCCACCAACGCTTTGCAGATTATTTCCCCACCCCGTCGCACAATAGATACATGAGAAACCAGAGCCCAGCAAAAGTATCAGACGATGTCCCCGGTCCCCACAGGACTCCGCCGAGTCACCACCCCGGCAAGGTGCTGGTAGCTAGAGGCTAGAAGCTAGCGGCTAAAGACACCCCCCTACCCCCCCCCTTATTTATTTTCGTTTTCCACAAAATGTTTGCAGATAATTTCGTGGCCACGTTTCGGCACGCCTTCGGCTTGCGGCTTTAACCCGCGCAAACAGCCTGACGCGCTACCATTTCTGCGTG
>JAKAFB010000131.1 GCA_021818105.1 Acidobacteriota bacterium | reverse complement strand
CCCGGAGCCGATGCCGATCTCCAGGACGTCGCCCCTGGCTTTGGGAATCCAGGACGCGCGCAGACGCGTCGCCTCCTTGTTGCGCATGACGAGATCGATCAGGCGCGGCAGGATGTGTTGCTCGTAAGGGCCCATCTTAATCATGGATGCCGCTGGGAGGCATATCTGCAACGCTAGCACGCGGCGGACGAGAGGAAAGCTGCTGTTTTTGCGTACGGGAAGCCTGCGGCGGGGTGAGACAGGTTTGGGGGGGGCGGGTTTTCCACGCGGCGTGGGCTGGATGGCTGAATTTTGGGTTCCAATGGGAGGGCGAATTCTGCCATACTTGATTGTGCCCACCTGGTTCGGCCAATCGGAAAAATCCAAAATTGAGGGTGCATCGATGTCGGCAAAGTATGTCTTTGTGACGGGCGGAGTTGTGTCCAGCTTAGGCAAGGGACTGGCAGCAGCCAGCATTGGCTGCCTGCTGGAGAGCCGCGGCCTGCGCGTGAACATGATGAAGTTTGATCCGTATCTGAACGTGGATCCGGGGACGATGTCGCCCTTTCAGCACGGCGAAGTGTTTGTGACCGACGACGGCGCGGAGACGGACCTGGATCTGGGCCATTATGAGCGGTTCACGCACGCTCCGCTGTCGCGGGACAACAACCTGACGACGGGCCGCATTTATGAGCAGATCATCCTGAAGGAGCGGCGCGGCGACTATCTGGGCAAGACCGTGCAGGTGATTCCGCACGTGACGAACGAGATCAAAAACGCCATGCGCAAGGTTGCGGCCAACGGCGCGGACGTGACGATTGTGGAGATTGGCGGCACGGTGGGCGATATCGAGTCGCTGCCGTTTCTTGAGGCGATTCGCCAGATGCGCCAGGAACTGGGCCGCGAGAATACGGTGTTTGTCCACCTGACGCTGGTGCCGTGGATTGCGGCAGCACAGGAGCTGAAGACCAAGCCGACGCAGCACTCAGTGAAGGAACTGCTGAGCATCGGGATTCAGGCGGATATCCTGCTGTGCCGCAGCGACCACGCGCTGGGCCGCGACATGAAGCAGAAGATTGCGGCCTTCTGCAACGTGGAAGAGCGCGCGGTGATTGCAGCCAAGGATGTGCCGTCTGTCTACGAAGTGCCGCTGGGATTTGCGCAGGAGGGTGTGGACGCGCTGATTTTGAAGTATCTGCACAGGGAAGCGCCGGAGGCCGACCTGAGCGCGTGGAAGGCGCTGGTGGAGCGCTGCTACAACCCCAAGGATGAGGTTTCGATTGCCATCGTCGGCAAGTATGTGGAGTACGAGGACAGCTATAAATCGTTGAAGGAAGCGCTGACGCACGGCGCGGTGGCGAAGAGCCTGAAGCTGAATGTGACCTGGATTGAAGCCGAGGGGCTGGAGTCAAAGACGCCGGATGACCGCAGCTACGAGACGCAACTGGAAGGTTTCGACGGCATTCTTGTGCCGGGCGGCTTTGGCAAGCGCGGCATCGAGGGCATGTTGAACGCGATCCGCTATGCGCGGGAGAAGAAGGTGCCGTACTTTGGCATCTGCCTGGGCATGCAGACGGCGTGCATTGAGTTTGCGCGCAACGTGTGCGGGCTGAAGGATGCCAACTCCAGCGAGTTTGATCCGGCGGCGCAGCACCGCATCATCTACAAGCTGCGCGAGCTGCTGGGCGTGGAGGAGATGGGCGGCACCATGCGGCTGGGCGCGTGGACCTGCATCCTGCAGGAGGGCTCGATTGCGGCGAAGGCTTACGGAGCGACGGAGATCAGCGAGCGGCACCGGCACCGCTATGAGTTCAACCGCGAATATGAGGCGCTGCTGACCGGCGGCGGGCTGCAGATTACCGGGACGACGCCGGACGCGACGTATGTGGAGATCGTGGAGATACCCGACCACCCGTACTTCCTCGGCTGCCAGTTTCACCCGGAGTTCAAATCAAAGCCGCTGGAGCCGCACCCGCTGTTCCGCGAGTTCGTGAATGCGAGCTACAAGAATCGGCTGGAGCGCAAGGGGGCAGGCGCGGCTGAGGAGACGGCAGTCAAGGTATAGCCCAGAGCGCAAATCGATTGAGTCAGGCCCCCGGTCGAGAGACGGCCGGGGGCTTTAGCTTTGTCGTCCGTTTCGCCTCTCTGGCGTCCATTGGGGTTGCGCCTTGCCAACCCTCCCCCGCTATTGACAAACGAAATTTATCCGGCCTATTGTGTGAAGGTTTTTCCCAGGGGAAGGAAAGGGGTCCGGTACCATGTCTCATTTTGAACTTCAAGCTAAGCAGGCAGAATTACAGCAGTTAGCTGAGCAGTACTGGGAGCAGGCGGGGGAAAAAGAAAAGGAATTAGAGCGGGAGGCATTTGAAGCCGGAGCCGCCATCAGGGGCGGCGAATATACGCTGGCCAACCTGGAGGCCATTGTCCGCTGGAAGTCCGAGCGGATTGTGCACTACCTGATTGCCAACAGCGGGGAGAAGATTCGCAAGGCGCTGACGGTGGCCGCCTCGCCCACGGCGTCGGTGCGCGAGGCCATTACGGCGCTGACTGCACTGCATGGCATTGACCTGCCCATCGCCTCGGCGATCTTGACGGCAATCTTTCCCGAGCGCTACGCGGTGCTGGATTTTCGCACGCTGGAGGCGCTGGGCCACGCGCGTCATAACATTGATTTCTATGCCGAATATGTGGCCAGTTGCCAGAAGCTGGCCGAGAGCGGTCTGGTGAAGGCGCAGAAGGACCTGCCGGGCCCCACCGCGCTGCATACGCTGGAGCGCGCGCTGTGGGAGTGGTCGCGCACACACGGCGAGCCGGTGCGGTAGATACACGATGTGCATGCGGGCCGGGACAATCCCCGGCCTGCGAACGCCGGCCCTGCCGCTTGCTCTACAATCGCAACCGTGAGTCATTCGTTTGAAATTGGCCCGGTGCACGTGGGCGAGGGACGGCTGTTTCTCATCGCCGGACCGTGCGTGATTGAGTCCGAGGCGCACGTGCGCCGCATGGCAGAGGCCATCCAGCGCATCACCAGCGATCTGGGCATTCCCTACATTTTCAAGGCCAGCTACGACAAGGCGAACCGCACCAGCGTCAAGAGCTTTCGCGGGCCGGGGCTTGCGGAGGGTACGCGCATCCTTGGGCGGCTGGCCAAGGACACCGGCCTGCCCGTGCTGACCGACGTGCACGAGCCCGGCCATTGCGAAGTGGCCGCCGAAGCCGTCGACGTGCTGCAGATTCCCGCCTTTCTCTGCCGGCAGACTGACCTGCTGGTGGCCGCGGGCAAGACCGG
>JAKAFB010000077.1 GCA_021818105.1 Acidobacteriota bacterium | reverse complement strand
GGGGCCGGTGGCGGAGTTTGTGGTGAATCCGCCTGTCTTCGGTCCGGGCGACAAGGTGACATTTACGGCATTTCCGGTTCCGCACACGAAGTACACATGGCTGTTTGGCGACGGGACGGTGGGACATGGACGCAAGGTGCGGCACCGCTATAAGGACGCGGACGGAACGGAGCTGGATGGCGCGCACGGTGCGGGCCGCTTTCGCGTGCTGCTGCAAACGGAAGACAAGGAAGGCAGCGAGGACTGGGCGGCGCGGGGGCTGGTGGCGGTGACGCAATGGCATCCCTCAGTACGCGTGGCAGGCGAGCTGGCGCACGGACTGGAGTGGAGGATATTTCCGGGGGCGTGGACGGAACTGCCGGACATGACGAAGCAGACGGCGGTCTTTACGGGTGAGGCGCCGGGGCTGCAAGCGGACGCGCAGGGCTACACGCGGTATGCGACGGTGTGGACGGGCTTCATTGAGATACCCGCAGATGGGGGATACACGTTTCACCTGATGGCGCGTGATGGAGCGCGGCTGGTGATTGACGGAATGGAGGTGGCGAAGACGGGGCCACCATTTGCGCAGGTGTGCGGGTCGCCGGGGAATGCAGTGCGATATGCGCGCGGCTCGCTGGGGCTGCACGCGGGGCTGCATGCGTTTCGCATGGAGGGTTTGACGTTTGCCAGCGCGGGATCTCCGCGGCTGCTGTGGGAAGGGCCGGGATTGCCGCTGGCCGAGGTGCCGACGGCGGCGTACCGGCACACGGTAGAGGCGGCCTTGACGCAGTAGGCGCGAAGGCTTTCACAGAACGGCGAAATTATCGGCAAACTTTCTGTGGAAAAGAAAAATATTCAAGGGGGGTAGGGGGTGGGGGGTGTCCCCCAGCCGGATGCCCTGAGCCCGGACCCTGCTCTGACTCTGTTCTTATTGTGCGCGAAGTGCAGGTAATTCTCTGCAAAACGCGGGGAGGATTTTTTCGGGCTCCTAGCCATGGCGTCCGGCGGCGACTTGCAGGTTGTATTGGAGTGGAGGGAAGATGTGGACCTGCGCCGGGCTGGCAGGCCGGCAGGGCGAGGACTGCGCCAGCCGACGGAAGAGGCACCGCATGCCGCGGCGACTCCAAAGGACAGGAGGATGTGATGAACCGACGTCTTGTATTGAAGGCTCTTGGGTTGTCTGCCGGGCTTGCTGCAACAGGCCATGCGTTTGCAATGGGGCAAGCGGCTGGTGCCGCGGAGACAAAGGCCGGCTCGGTGGCCGGCGGGCCGTTCACTCTGCCGCCTTTGCCGTATGCCTATGACGCGCTTGAACCGTACATGGACGCGACGACCATGCACCTGCACCACGACAAGCATCACCAGGCGTATGTGAACAATCTGAACGCAGCGGTTGCGGGTCATCCTGAGCTGGCGGGAAAGACGGTGGAGCAACTAATCTCCGACCTGAATGCGTTGCCGGATACGGTGCGCACGGCTATTCGCAACAACGGCGGTGGGCACTACAACCACTCATTCTGGTGGCCGACGCTGGGCAAGGGCGGCTCGGCGCCGAAGGGAGAGCTGGCGAAGGCCATCGACGCCAAGTTTGGGTCGCTGTCTGCCATGCAGGACAAGCTTTCCTCGGCGGCGATGAGCGTGTTTGGCAGCGGCTGGGCTTGGCTGGTGCGGCAGCCGGACGGCACGCTCGCAATCGAAACGACCCCGAACCAGGACAGCACACTGACGATGGGATACAAGCCGGCGCTGGGCGTGGATGTGTGGGAACACGCCTATTACCTGAAGTACCAGAACAGGCGCGCCGAGTATGTGAAGGCGTTCTTCCAGGTTGTGAATTGGGATTACGTGAGCGAGCAGTTTGCGCAGAAGGCGTGAGGGGTTGATGGATTCCTGATAGCTGGTGCATTCCCATGCATGGCGTGTGCTGCGCGGACGCCATGGATGGGGCACCTGCCGGTTGTGGGAGTGCTGGCTGACACCCTGAACGGAGCAGCCAGTTCTGTGGCTCGGAGAGAAGAACGGGATGGGTGAAAGGTGGTGGATTCCCAGGTCTCAAAAGCGAGACCTGGGGCACCCAGTTTCGTGGTGGGTCAAGCTTGAGCGGCCTACCGACCCAAATTGTGGCTTCGTCCAGGTCAGCCCTCTCAGACCGCCTTAGCTGTGCTTGATGAACTTGCCGGTTTGCAGCTCGCGCATGGCGGTTTGCAGCTCGGCCTGCGTGTTCATCACGATGGGGCCGTACCAGGCGACGGGCTCCTCGAGCGGTTTGCCCGACACGAGCAGGAAACGGATGCCCTCGGGGCCGGCCTGGACGACGATTTCATCGCCGCGGTCGAAGAGAACGAGCGAGTGGTTCTTCGCGTCGTACTGCGCCGGTGCGTTCGGGTCCACGGCTGACTCGGTGAGCACGGCCTGCGGCGCCGATGCGTCACGGAAGGTGCCCGCGCCTGCGAAGACATAGGCGAAGGCGTTGCGCGTGACGTCCACCTGGATGCGGCGGCGCTTGCCGGGCGGCACGGAGATGTCGACGTAGCTGGGGTCGGCCGCGACGCCCTCGACGGGACCGCGCTGGCCCCAGAACTCGCCGCAGATGATGCGCGCACGGGTGCCGTCATCCTCGGTGACCTCGGGGATGGCGTTCGACGGAATGTCCTGATAGCGCGGCTCGGTCATCTTGAGCGACGCGGGCAGGTTGGCCCACAACTGGAAGCCGTGCATGCGGCCCCGCTCATCGCCTTTGGGCATTTCCTGGTGCAGGATGCCGCTGCCGGCGGTCATCCACTGCACGTCGCCGGCGGTCATGCGGCCTTTGTTGCCGAGGCTGTCGCCATGCTGGACCTCGCCTGCGAGGACATAGGTGATGGTCTCGATGCCGCGGTGGGGATGCCAGGGGAAGCCGGCGAGGTAGTCGGCGGGGTTCTCGTTGCGGAAGTCATCGAGCAGCAGGAAGGGGTCGAACTCCTTCGTTTTGCCGAAGCCAAAGGCGCGTTGGAGCTTGACGCCCGCTCCCTCGAGGGTGGGTTTGGTTTCAAGAATCTGTTTGACGGCACGAAGCGACATGGTGGACCTCCTTTGCCTTGCTGCCTGTTGGATGCGCGGGGAAGATATTCGTTGCAACAGGTATTTTGGGGGTGCGGGGTTGGGGGTTGCATTCCCAAGTCTCAAAAGCGAGACCTGGGGCACCCGACACACAGCTGGAGAGAGCTTAGGCCTTGATGAACTGGACGTCGAGGGTAATGGCGACTTCTTCGCCGACGAGGACGCCGCCGCTTTCGAGGGCCGCGTTCCAGGTGAGGCCGAAGTCCTTGCGGTTGATTTTGGTGGTGGCGGAGAGGCCGATACGCTGGTTGCCCCAGGGATCCGTGCCGGGCCGGCTGGGACCATCGACGGCGAAGGTGACGGATTTGGTGACGCCGTGCATGGTGAGTTCGCCGGTGACGGCCAGTTCGCCCTCGGCTACCTTCCTGACTTGCGTGGACTTGAAGGTGAGCGTGGGGAATTTTTCGGCGTCGAAGAAGTCGGCGCTCTTGAGGTGGTTGTCGCGCTGCTCGTCGGCGGTGCTGAGGGTGGCTGTGGGGATGGAGGCCTCGATGGTGGAAAGGGTGGGGTCAACCTCGTTGAGGGAGAGTGAGCCGTTGAGGCCGCTGAACTTGCCCTTCACGTTGGAGATCATCATGTGTTTGACCTTGAACTCGGCAGCGGAGTGGGCGGGGTCAATGTTCCAGGTGGTTGCGGGTGCTGCAGTCACGGGAATCTTCTCCTTTTACCCTTTGAGATGCGGCGAGGAGATATTCGTTGCAACAAATATCAAGGAAAGATTGCGCGAGTTGCTCTGGGGTACCTCCGGGGCGGTGCTAGCGAGACTGCGGGCTAGGCTTTGCCGGCCGTGGCGCCCTGTGAGCCGGAGCCTGCCAGATCAGATGGCTGCACGTAAGGAGCACGCACGAACCTGCGGTTCTCAATGAGGATGCGATTGCTGCAGGCGTGGCAGTAAAAGCCCTTGGCATGCCGCAAGCCGCTGTGGATGGTAGCGCCGCACCAAGGGCAGTTGCCTCGCAGCACGCCGTAGCCGAATTGTGGGCCGAGCAGCGGTGCGAGGATGCCCGCGATAATCATGGGGACGCCGATGAGGGCGCCGACAACGCTGAGGCTGAGCAACGTGCCCACGATGATCATCATGGGCGCGACGATGATGCCCAGGAAGAATCCGCCGAAGGCGCCGGAGATGGGAGCTTTTTCTTCGGGCGGGGCGGGGATGTGCTGGATCTCAGCGGTAATGGTGGTTCCGCAGGTGGGGCAGAACTTCCACCCGGCGGCCAGATGCGTTCCACACTTTGAACAGAGCCCTTCCATAGGACGACTCCCTCTGGGGAAGCGCACTGAGCATAGCACTGGTGCGGGGCGAAGAATCTGTGATCCAGAACACATTCACCCCGACCGGTTGCTTACCAGATGCGGACGCGCTCGGCGGGCGGGAGGTACATGGTCTGGCCGGGCTTGACGCCAAAGGCCTTGTACCACGGGTCGCAGTTGCGCACGGTGGCTGCCCGGAAGGCAGCAGGCGCGTGTGGATCCTGGAGGACCTGCGAGCGTAAGGCAGCGGGCCGCGCCTTGCTTCGCCAGTTTCGTCCAAATGCGATATAGAACTGCTGGTCGCCGGTGAAGCCGTCCTGCATGGGCGCGGGCTTGCCACCGAGCGAGGCGCGATAGGCGTCATAGGCCGCGGCGATGCCGCCGAGGTCGGCGATGTTCTCGTCGATAGTCTGCTTGCCGTTGACGTGTAGGCCGGGCAGGACCTCGTAGGCGTCGAACTGGTCTTCGAGCTTCTTCGCCTGCTCCTCGAAGTGGGCGTGGTCGGTCTTCGTCCACCAGTTGCGGAGGGCGCCGGAAGCGTCAAAGGCGCTGCCCTCGGCGTCGAAGGTGTGGCTAATCTCGTGGCCGATGATGGTGCCGATGGCGCCGTAGTTGACCGCGGCTGGGGCCTTGGGGTCAAAGAAGGGTGGCTGGAGGATGGCTGCGGGGAAGTTGAGCGCGTTCTGGAGAGGAATCTCGACGGCGTTGACGGTTTGCGGGGTCATGGCCCACTTGCGCTGGTCGACGGGCTTGCCCAACTGCGCGACGGCCAGTTGATAGTGCCAGAGGCTGGCACGCCAAGCGTTGCCAAAGGCGTCGCCGGGCTTGATGTCGAGCGTGGAGTAATCGGTCCAGGTTTCGGGGTAGCCGATGCCGACGTAGAGCTTGTCGAGCTTGGCCTGGGCCTCGGCGCGGGTGGAGGGTGCGAGCCACGAGAGCGCGTCAATCCGCTTGTGATAGGCGGCGATGAGGCCCGCGACGAGCGCCTGCACCTGCGCCTTGGCCTCGGGCGAGAAATACGTCTTTGCGTAAAGCTTGCCGACGGCGTCGCCCAGGTCGGCGTTGACCACGCCGACGGCGCGCTGCCAGCGCGGCGCCTGTTGGCTGACACCGGCGAAGGTCTGGCCCATGAAGTTGAAGCGTTCCTGCTCGACCGCGTGCGGCAGGACTCCGGCGTAGGAGCTGATGAGGTGAAAGGCCAGCCAGTCCTTCCAGGTTGACAGCGGAACGGAGGCGACGAGTGCTGCCTCGCCGGTGACGGCGGTGGGCGTCCAGACCATGAAGCTTTTCTGGTGAGCGAGGCCTGCGCCGGCAAAGAAGGCGTCCCAGTCGAGGCCCGGGGCTTTGGCGGCAAAGTCGGCCTGCGTCCAGAGGTTGTCGGCCTTGGCGATGTTTTCGATTTCGGCGAGGCTGATGTGGGTTTCGGCGATGGAGTGCTCCAGCGCAATCACGCGGGCAGCGCGGGCATCCACGTCATTGAAGCCGGCGAACGCGAGCATGGCGGTTACATATTTGGCGTACTTTGCGCGGACGTCCTGCATGTGCGCACTGCCATCGAGGTAGTAGGCGCGGCTGGGCATCACGAGGCCGCCCTGCAGCAGGTAGGGCGTGTAGTGGGCGGAATCATGAAAGCCCGGCGCGACCCAGAGGCCGAGAAAGTTTGGCGTGGAGAAGACGGCGGTGTTCAGCATGTCCACGTCGGCACGCAGGGACTGGCCCAGCGCCGTGGCCAGATCGCGCTTTGTGTTGATGGCGGCGATGGCGTTGAGGTACGGGGTAAGAGGACTCATGCCACGGGCCTCGATGGACTTCTCGTCCATGTAGGCGTTGAAAAGGTCGGCGATCTTGCGCTGCTCGCTGCCGGGGGCGGCGTTGGACTTCGCGATCTGTTCGATGAGGTCCGCGGTCTGCTTGTCGCTCTTGTCGCGCAGCAGGTAGAAGACGCCCACGCTGGCGCGGTCAGCGGGGATCTGCGCGTGGTCCACCCAGGTGCCGTTGACATAGGCGTAGAAGTCGTCGCCCGGCTTGATGGCCGTATTCATGTCGGCGACTGCGATACCGTGCTGGGTTGTGGCGGCGGGCGGCCCTGCTAGGGCGGGCAGGCAGGCGGCTACGAAACAGGCCATGGCAAGCAGGCGCTTGCGGGCAAAGAAAAAGGTGGGATGCATATTTGTTGATGTCCTTGGACGCCGGAAGCGGGTCGTTTGAATTGTACTGCCGGGGTGCAGACGGGGTAAGTGAAGGAGACTGGGTTTCCACGGCTTCCACACAGTGGCGGGTACGAGTGCGCCAACCCGCGGGCTTATGCTCAAAGACAGATTCCGTGACAGATTTTACCCAGAGCGTGAAGCAGCAGGCCGACATCGTGAAGATAGTCGAGGGGTACATTCGCCTGCGCAAGGCGGGGGCGCAGAACTACTCGGGGCTGTGCCCGTTCCACAAGGAGAAGTCGCCGTCGTTCAGCGTGCATGCGGTGCGGCAGTTCTACCACTGCTTCGGGTGCGGCGTTTCCGGGGACGTGTTCAGCTTTGTGAGCAAGATTGAGAATGTGAGCTTTCCGGAGGCCGTGAAGATTGTTGCGCAGAAGTGCGGCATTCCGCTGCCGAAGCGGGAGTTCAGCTCACCGGAGCAGGCGGCGGAGGCGCGGCTGCGCGGCAAGCTGCTGGACCTGCACGAGGCGGCGGCGGCGTGGTTTGAGGAGCAGTTGCGCGGGCCGGAGGGCGCGGTGGCGCGCGAGTACCTGGCAGGGCGCGGGCTGACGCCGGAGGGGATCAAGGCGTTCCGCATTGGCTATGCGCCGGACAGCTTTAAGGCGCTGCGCGACCGGCTGGCGCCGATTGCCGACGAGGCAACGCTGCGGGCGAGCGGGCTGTTCAGCTCAAAGGAGCAGGGCGATGGTACGCAGGGGCCGCTGTACGACCGCTTCCGCAAGCGGGTGATGTTTCCGATCTGCAATGAGAGCGGGCGGGTGATTGCGTTCACGGCGCGCACGCTGGAGACGGGCGAGAAGGCGGGGCCGAAGTACATCAACTCGCCGGAGACACCGCTGTATTCGAAGGGGCAGGTGCTGTTCAACCTGGACAAGGCGAAGGCGGCGATTCGGCAGGCGGAGTTTGCGCTGCTGGTGGAAGGGCAGATGGACTGCATCAGCGTGTTTCTGCGGGGCATCCAGAACGTGATTGCGACGAGCGGGACAGCCTTTACCGAGCAGCAGGTAGCGATATTGAAGCGACACACGTCGCAAGTGGTGGTGAACTTCGATCCGGACGCGGCAGGAGCGAACGCGGCGGAGAAGTCGATTGCACTGCTGACGGAGGAAGGCTTCAGCATCAAGCTGGTGACGCTGGAGGGCGGGCTGGACCCGGACCGCTATATTCGCGAACGCGGAGTGGAGGGGTATATCCAGGCGGTGCGGGGGGCGCGGCGGCAGGCGGACTACCTGATTGAGCGGGCGCGGCAGATGTTTCCTGGGGCCAGCGCGGAGCAGAAGGTGAAGGCAATGAACTACCTGCTGCCGCACATCCGGCGGATGCCGGAGAAGCTGGCGCGGGACCAATTTGCGCATGATGCGGCGCAGAAGCTGGGGATTGATTCGGCGGTGCTGCGCGAGGAGCTGCGGCAGGCGGCGTTGCGGCGGCGGGATCGCGTGGAGGTAAGGGCCTCGGGGCTAACGGAGGTGGAGCGCGTTCTGCTGCGCGCGCTGGCCGTAACGGACCCGGAGCACGAGGAGGCGCGGCGGCTGGCCGCGGAAGCGGTGACGAAACAACCGGCGTGGTTTGAGCAGCTTGGGGCGTTCCCTGCCCTACAGGCACTGGCCGACCGGCAGGCGCAGGACCCGATGGACGTGGTGGAGGATGGGGCACAGCGCGCGTTGCTGGCCGAAGCGCTGCTGGGTGAGACGCAGCCGCCACCGGCGGATACGGTGCAGGGGGCGATTGTGAGCCTGCAACAACGGCAGCATGAAAGCGCATTGCGCGATGTGCGGGCGCAGATTGCCGAGGCCGAACGGCGCGGGGACTTTGCCGAACTGGCGCTGCTGACGCAGCGGAAGCTGGAGCTGGACCGTGCGCTTCGGCAGTTACGGAGCCACCATCCGGCTGCGGTTTGACGGGCTGCGTGCAACGTGCGGGATTGTTGCCGGGGCGGCTGAATCTTTGCGTCAAATTGCGCTGTTCAGCGTCTAAAAAGCATGAGGAACAGAGTGGGTAACCACGCTGTGCGCCCGGCCCGGTCCAATCCAGCTCAGACGGAAGGCCGTTGGCAGGTTGAGGCTAAGGGCTGATTTTTCTTAGCGAAAACGGGTGAACTGTGGTAATCTATGACTCTCTGTGAGGATGCGCGCCCCTTTGCCCCACACATGAGCTGCGGCTCGCGGGCGACCCAGGCGAAACCTGAAGCGCTGTCATCCTGTTCCGGGCAACCATTTGAAGCCGCTTTTTTGCGGGTGAACGCGGGCTTGCGTCCCATTGCGCGTAAATTTCCAGACGGAAATTTTTTGAGCACAGGGAGCGGCCCTGCACCGGTGCGCGAGACGGTGCGTAAAGATAGCGTCGCGCTGGAGAGCATTTTGGCTATCGACGACAAATATGAAGACGACCTTCACAGCCTGATCGATACAGGCAAGGAGAAGGGTTACCTGACCTACGGCGACGTGAACGACATGCTGCCGGAGGACATGACCTCTGCGGATGATTTGGACGACCTGATGACGACCATCAGCGGCCAGGGTATTGACCTGCTGGAGGGACCGAAGTTCGGCGGCGAAAAGGAATTCGACCTGGAAGAGGGCGAAGACGTTGAGCTGGACCTGACACCGGGCACGCTGGAAAAGACGAACGACCCGGTGCGCATGTATCTGCGCGAGATGGGCACCGTGCCGCTGCTGACGCGCGAGGGCGAGGTGGAGATCGCCAAGCGCATTGAACGCGGGCAGATGCGCGTGATGAAGGCGATTTCGCGTTCGCCGATTGTGATTCGCGAAATTGTGGCGCTGGGCGAGGACCTGAAGCGCGGCGTGCGCAACGTGAAAGAGGTCGTGGTCTTTGACGAGGAAGAGCTGACCGAGGACGTTGTGCAGGCTCGCGTTCGCGCCACGGTGAGCCGCATTGACGCGCTGGCGAAACACCAGAAGAAGATTGCGCAACTGGAAGAGAAACAGGCCTCAGGCAAGGGCAGCGCAAAGGAAGCGCGCAAGACGCGCTGGCTGATTGCGCGCGAGAAGGTCTACATATCGCGCATTGTACGGGAGCTGAAGTACACGCCGATGGAGCGCAAGCGCCTGCTGGACCGCGTGAACAAGACCGTGGACACGATGCGGACGCTGGAGAGGCAGATTCGCTCGCTGGACCAGAAGTACGAGGCGAGCAAGAGCGAAGACCTGAAGAAGGAGTATCGCCGGCAGCAGAAGAACTGCAAGATCGACCTGGAGAAGACCGAGGCAGATGCGGGTGTTTCCATCGCCGAGCTGAAGCGCACGCAGCGCGAGATGATCCAGGGCGACATGGACGCCGAGCAGGCCAAGCGCGAGCTGATTGAGGCGAACCTGCGACTGGTGGTGTCGATCGCAAAGAAGTACACAAACCGCGGACTGCAGTTTCTGGACCTGATTCAGGAGGGCAACATCGGCCTGATGAAGGCGGTGGACAAGTTTGAGTATCGCCGCGGCTACAAGTTTTCAACGTATGCGACGTGGTGGATTCGCCAGGCGATTACGCGCGCGATTGCGGACCAGGCGCGCACGATCCGCATTCCGGTGCACATGATTGAGACGATCAACAAGCTCATCCGCACGAGCCGCCAGCTTGTGCAGGAGCTGGGCCGCGAGCCCTCAAGCGAAGAGATCGCGCGGCGCATGGATATTCCCGTGGCAAAGGTGCGCAAGGTGCTGAAGATTGCGCAGGAGCCGATCTCGCTGGAGACGCCGATTGGCGAAGAGGAAGACTCGCACCTGGGCGACTTTATCGAAGACCGGCAGGCGGTGTCGCCGTCGGAGGCCGTGATCAGCGTGAACCTGAAGGAGTACACCTCGCAGGTGCTGCGCACGCTGACGCCGCGCGAGGAGCGGGTGATCAAGATGCGCTTTGGGCTCGAAGACGGCTCAGAGCACACGCTGGAGGAAGTGGGCCAGAGCTTCCAGGTCACGCGCGAACGCATTCGCCAGATTGAAGCCAAGGCGCTGCGCAAGCTGCGCCATCCCTCACGCAGCCGCAAGCTGAAGGCGTTTGTGGAAGGCGTGAAGGAGTTATAAACCCGGCTGCAGGCATGCAGCAGGAAGGCCGCGATCCGCTGGGTCGCGGCCTTTTGTTTTTGAACGGCCGGGGCCGGCGGCGCGCTTCCCGGCCGCGCAACCCGGCAGCGAAATCCCTCTTGCCTGTTCTTGCCACACTCTGCTAAAACGTTTTTGCTCAGGTTTACCCAATTTGCAAGAGGGGAATTCGTTTATGAAGAAGATCACGCGCCGTCAATTTGGCAAGGGTGTGGCCGCAGCCGCCGCTGCGACCTATGCCGGTGTGGCGCTGCCGCGGTTTGCGTTTGGCGAGCCGCTGCCGGCACCGCTGTATTACCCCAAAGGATTTTTGTGGGGGTGCGCCACGGCCTCGTACCAGGTGGAAGGCGGCGCGCGGGATGACGGGCGCGGGCCGTCGGTGTGGGACACCTTTAGCCATACGCCGGGCAAGACGCACGACGGCGACACGGGCGACGTGGCCGACGACTCCTATCATCTGTACAAGGAAGACGTGCGCCTGCTGAAGAACCTGGGCGTGCAAACGTATCGCTTTTCGATCTCGTGGTCGCGCGTGTTTCCGACGGGCAAGGCGCCGGTGAACCAGAAGGGTTTGGACTACTACAACCGCCTGGTGGATGAGCTGCTGGCCAACAACATCACGCCGTACGTCACGATGTTCCACTGGGACCTGCCGCAGGCGCTGCCGGGCGGATGGGAGAACCGCGACACATCGAAGGCCTTTGCCGACTACGTGGCGTATGTGAGCAAGCACCTGGGCGACCGCGTGCACCACTTCATGACGACGAATGAGTTCGTCTGCTTTACGGACCTGGGGTATCGCTATGGCCAGTTTGCGCCGGGGCTCAAGCTGCCTGCCGCACAGGCCAACCAGGTGCGGCATCACGGCATTCTGGCGCACGGGCTTGGCGTGCAGGCCATCCGCGCCAACACGCCCAGCGGCACGCAGGTGGGACTCGCGGAGAATGCGACGGTCTATGTGCCGATTATCGAGACGGACGAGCACATCGAGGCCGCGCGCAAGGCGACGCGCCGGGGCAATGCGCCGTTCCTGACGACGCTGATGGAAGGCAAGTATCCGGATTTCTACCTTCAGGAAGAAGGCGCGAATGCGCCGAAGGTGGAACCGGGCGACATGGAGGCCATCGGCAGCAAGCTGGACTTTGTGGGCCTGAACATCTACACGCCGTTCTATGTGCGTGCGGATGATTCGCCGAAGGGATATGTCGAAATCCCGTATCCCAAATCGGCGCCGCACATGGCCTCGCCGTGGATTATCCTCGGGCCGGAGTGCACGTACTGGTCCGTGCGCAATGTGTGCGATCTGTGGAAGGTGCCGGCGATCTACATCACGGAGAACGGGACTTCATCGGACGACGTGCTGACGGCGGACGGCAAGGTGTATGACACGGATCGCATCATGTATCTGCGCAACCATCTGACGCAACTGCATCGCGCGACGCAGGAGGGCTACCCGGTGAAGGGCTACTTCCTGTGGAGCCTGCTGGATAACTTTGAGTGGGCGGACGGCTACAGCAAGCGCTTTGGGATTCACTACGTGGACTTCAAGACGCTGAAGCGGTATCCGAAGCTGAGCGCGGAGTGGTACAAGCAGACGATTGCGAAGAACGCGGTGGAGTAAAATCCGCAAGCAATAATCCGGCGAGACAAGAACGGCGATGCAGGCTCAGGCTTGCGTCGCCGCTTCGATTTCGGCCCACTCGGCATCGCTGATCTGCAATGAGGCGGCGGCGATGTTTTCTTCGAGGTGCGCGACCTTCGACGTGCCGGGGATGGGCAGCATGACGGGCGAGCGATGAAGGAGCCAGGCGAGCGAGAGCTGCGCCGGGGTGGCGTTGTGGCGCGTGGCGATGCGGTGGAGCGTCTGCGCGGCGGGGTGGTCGGGCTTGAGCAGTTTGCCTGCCGCGATGGGATACCACGGCATAAAGCCGATGCCGCGCTGCTGGCACCAGGCGAGCGCTTCTTCATGGCGGCGGTCGGCGAGTGAGTAGCGGTTCTGCACGCTGACGATGGAGACGATCTTCTGCGCTTCTTCAATTTGCGCGGGCGTGACTTCGCTGAGGCCGATGTGGCGGATCTTGCCCTGCTCCTGCATCTGGCGGAGCGCGCCGAGGGACTCTTCGAGCGGCGTGCGCGGATCGATGCGGTGGAGCTGGTAGAGGTCGATGCGCTCGAGCTTGAGGCGGCGGAGGCTCATCTCGACGCACTGGATGAGATAGCCGGCGCGGCCCACGTACTCGGTTTTGGCCGGGCCCTGGCGAGTGATGCCGCCCTTGGTGGCAATGACGAGGCCGGGCGGGTAGGGGTGGAGCGCTTCGGCGATGAGGCGCTCGGCAATCTCGGGGCCATAGGCGTCGGCTGTATCAATGAGGGTGACGCCGAGCGCGACGGCGCGGCGCAGAACCCGGCGGGCCTCGGCGGGGTCTGCGGGCTCGCCCCAGGCACCCTCGCCCACGAGGCGCATGGTGCCGTAGCCGAGTCGATGGACGGGCAGGTCGCCGCCGATGAGGAAGGTGCCGCTGGCCGCGGCTGAGGAGGTGGTCATGGCAGTTCCTATCGTACGGCAGGCGTAACCGGATGTGCGGAACCGGACAGCGAAGGAAAACGTATGCTCTAATGCAAGGCAGGCGAGGAGGTTCGCCATGAGCACTGTGCCGTATCCGAATGCGCAGGCTATCTTTTACCAGCAATATGAGGCGGTGCGCCGCGACGAGGTGGTCGGGATTTTGCTGGCACTGTTTCTGGGCACCTTTGGCGCGCACCACTTTTACCTGCGGCGCAACGGACTTGGCGTGCTCTACCTGTGCTTCTGCTGGACGGGCATCACGACGTTCCTAGGGTTTGTGGAGTGCTTCTTCATGCCGGGGCGGGTGCGGGAATTTAATGCGATTCAGGCGGCGGGTATAGCAGCATCACTGGGGATGCCGATGCCGGCGGTGGGATGGCCCGTGAACCTGGTGGTGAACATGCCGCCCGCTCCGCAGGCGAACACGTTAGTGGCGTGCAGCCGCTGCCAGCGCGCCAATCCGGTGGGGGCGCGATTCTGTTCGGGCTGCGGTGCGGCGCTGCAGGGATAGGGCTGACAACAGAAAAGCAGAAGGGGGTATGGACTGCGCCCATACCCCCTTTTTGTG
This sequence comes from Acidobacteriota bacterium, assembly GCA_021818105.1. Classification (GTDB taxonomy): domain Bacteria; phylum Acidobacteriota; class Terriglobia; order Terriglobales; family Acidobacteriaceae; genus Telmatobacter. Next base: position 2,054 of record JAKAFB010000077.1, on the reverse strand, counting down.
GGTTAATGCAGAGCTGCGGGCTACATGTTTGCCTGGCCAGCGCGCATGGACTCATTGAACTGCGGCTTGGTGAAGTTGAGTGCGGCCTCGAGCGCGGCCTGGTACTGCGGAGCGCGAGCGAGTAGTGCGGGCGTTGCGGCGGCATATTCGCCGTCGAGGACCATAAGCCCCTCGCCTGCTTCGTGGCCGGCCATGCGGAGCAAGTCAGCCTCGGTGGTGTTCAGATACTGGGCATCGCGGGGGTCAGCGATCCAGACGGGCCTGCTGTTGCCCAGGACGCCGGAGAGCCAGTAGACCTTGCGCAGCAGGTACTCAAGACGTTCGGCGTCATTGGTCTCAGTAAACAGGAACTTCTTTTGCCACCGGCTGTAGAAGCGCGTGGTGACGGGCACGGGCTGGCGGTTGCCGGACTTGAGGAACTCGAGCTGGCCGAGGTCGACGGTCTTGCGGATGGCGTTGTAGACGAAAGTCTCTGCGTAGGGCTGCTCCATGGCGGGCACAATCTCAGCAAACGTGACGGTGACGGAGGCGGCGATCTTGGCGTGTAGATTTTGCGCGTTTCCGTCGGCCAGGTACATTTCGCCGTGGACGATGTAGGTGTCAGCGCCGGAGGTGGAGCGATGGAAGGGCCACTCGAATTTGCCGAAGGCGATGGGCAGGCCGGCGAGGGTGACGTAGCACTCGGGGCGCGGGTTGCGCAGACGCTTGGCCTCGGCGGCGAGATGGGCGGTCATCTCCGGGAGCAGGTGCGGCTTGTCAAAGTCAAAGCCGGCGCTCAGCTCCAGCTTGAGGGAGCGGTCCACGCTTTCGGGGAGGCCGAGCTGAAAGACGGCAGTGGGCTGGCCGTGGAAATCGATGCCCGAGGTGGCGGATTGCAGAACCATGCCGGCCTGCGCGGCGGCGGCCTCCAGCGAGGTAACCAGTGAGGACTTCAATTCGGCTGTCATTGTGAAGAAACCTGCGTTGAGATTGATGCACACCCATTCTATTTGAGCGGGCGGGCGCGCGTCGCATTTACAATAGCTTTTGTGCCATCTGACAAGCCGTTGCCCATCATCATCGCCGAGAACCTGACAAAGGTCTACTCGACAGGCCGTATCGAGGTGCCGGCGTTACGCGGTGTCTCCTTTGAGGTGGCGCGGGGCGAATTTGTGGCGATTGTGGGGCCATCGGGCTCGGGCAAGTCCACGTTGTTCTACCTGCTGGGCGGACTGACGCGGCCCACGCAAGGGCGGCTGGTAATTGATGGCATAGACTTTGCGCGATTGAACGACGCGGAACGGACGCGCCTGCGGAAGCACAGGATTGGCTTCGTTTTTCAGAAGTTCAACCTGCTGCCGACGCTTTCAGCCATGTCCAATATTGAGATTGCCTATGACATCAGCGGGCGCGAGGAGCCGATGGACCGAGGCTATCTGGACCACCTGTGCGACATGCTATCGATCAGCGGGCGGCTGAAGCACCTGCCCAGTGAGCTGAGCGGAGGCGAGCAGCAGCGAGTGGCCATTGCGCGGGCGCTGATTTCGCATCCGGCGATTGTGCTGGCCGACGAGCCGACGGGCAACCTGGACACGAAGAACTCCGATGCGGTGCTGCATATGCTGCAGCGCTCCAATAAGGAGTTAGGCCAGACGACGCTGATGATTACGCACAATCCGGAGGCGGCGGCAATTGCCGATCGTATCCTGCACATGCGCGACGGGGAGATTATAAGCGTGGAAATGGGATCGCGTAGTCGAACGGATGTGCAGAGTCCAAGTGCAGCCTCTGCGGCGGTTTGACCTGTCTCTCGCCGCCCGGTATACTCAGACTTGCAGTAAGCGGGAGTAGCTCAGTGGTAGAGCATCGCCTTGCCAAGGCGAGGGTCGCGAGTTCAAATCTCGTCTCCCGCTCCATTCCGCCCTTCGGCGCTAGCCGAGGTAAATCCGGCGGACTGGAGCACGCTAAAGCCAAGGTGCACCAGATGCGGCCCTGCCAAGGCGCGGTACCCAAGTGGTAAGGGAGAGGTCTGCAAAACCTTTATGCGCCGGTTCGATCCCGGCCCGCGCCTCCAA
>JAKAFB010000076.1 GCA_021818105.1 Acidobacteriota bacterium | reverse complement strand
CTCGAAGAAATCGAAGCCTTCTTTGAATCGAAAGGGACTCGCAGCCACGCCTGACGCAGCCCGCCGCGCATCGCGGCGCGCATCAGCCCGCCATCTCTTCGCGCGTCCGCAACGCGAGCCGAAACAGCCATACCGCCTCGCGCACATCCGCCTCCAGCACCTGCGCGTCAACGGTTACATCTTCTCCGGCGCGATTGCGCTTGAGCGAACCGTGCAGATACGTCACACCGGTGCGGCGCACCACATCTGCGAGATTCGTCAGGCGCAACCCGCCGCCGGCCATCACCGTCATGCGGCCGACTGCGGCCCTGCGTAGCCGCGCAATCGTCTCTGCACCTGTGAGCACGTCCGGTTGCCCGCCCGAAGTCAGCAGGCACTCCGCGCCCGTCGCCATCACATCCTCCAGTGCCTCATCCAGGTTACGCGTCTCGTCAAACGCCCGATGAAACGTCGTGCCCATAGGCCGCGCCCGTTCCACCAGCGCGCGGCTGCGTTCCACGTCCACACTTCCATCTGCGCGCAGCACGCCCACCACCACCCCCGCGGCCCCTGCGCTCTTCACCGCATCCACCTGTCCCAGCATGCATTCAAACTCCTCTGCGGAGTACACAAAATCTCCACCCCGCGGCCGAATAAGCACCCGCACGGGAATCCTGATTGCCTTGAGCGTTGCCGCCAGTAGTTCAAGTGAAGGCGTCACGCCGCCAATCGCCAGCTCGGCGCAAAGCTCCACGCGGCTTGCACCGCCTGCCTCCGCAGCCTGTGCTGCTTCCAGCGTCTCGACGCATACTTCAAAGCAGAGTTCTTGCATGAAACCTCAGGCAGCCGTCCGTCAGAAGAACGTCTGCACCACGTCCACCACGTCATACTGCGCATTCAACACCGGCAGCACACGCCACTTGTCAAACGTCAGGCAGGGATGCGCGATGTCAAAGCCAATCATGTCACCCATGTGCACCTCATCGCTGGCTGCAATCTGCATGTATGCGTGCTGGTCCATCATCTTCGTCAGCGTCCAGTGCGCAGGAGCAGCGAGCGGCACCTTATGCCCAGGACGATAGTGCAGCGCGGGCACCGGCAGCCCGGAGTCGAATGCCGCATCGCGCTTGCCCATCGCCACAATCGCCTTCTCCGCCTCGGGCCTCGACTGCACATACGCCCACACCTGCAGCGCAGGCCGCAGACTCGCATGCATGTCCCGTGCCACTGGGTTGTGCTCCAGCATCCGCGCATGCGCCTCGCGGTACGCGCCAACATCATGCGTCAAGTAGCAGCCCGGCCGCAGCACAATCTCCACCGCATTCCCGAATCCCGCAGCAGTGAACTCCTCCGCCACCACGTCAAACCACGCCGAACCCGCGCCAGACAGCATCACAGGCTCCCGCGCAAACCTCTTCTCGGCCAGCAGCCTGCGCGTCACTTCCACTGCCCTCTGCAGGAACGCACGAATCGGCGGTTCATCCTTCAGCACACCCTCATACAGTTCCACGCCGCACAGCGCCAGCGTCCCCCGCCAGCGCTCCAGCGCGTGCAGAACGGCAGCCTCTTGCGCGTCGTCGCGCACACCCGTGCGTCCGCCATCCACGCCCAGTTCCAGCAGCACATTCAGCCGGAGGCCCCGCACGCTGAAGAATGCGCCTAACTGCTCCACGTGCTCCGCCGAATCCACCAGGCAATAAAACTCGAATGTTGGATCTGCAAGCAGGCGCGCAACAATCTCCATATTTTGCCGGCCCACGAGTTGATTCGCCATCAGTACGCGCCGCACGCCGTGCGCGTAAGCCACCAGCGTCTGCGGAGCCGTCGCCAGCGTGATGCCCCATGCGCCACCCTCAAGCTGCATCGTGAAAAGCTTCGGCGCCATCGTCGTCTTGCCATGCGGAGCCAGCTTCACGCCATACGCAGCGATGAAGCGCTTCATCCACTCCTGGTTGTGCCGCAGGTGCTCCCCCCACAACACAGCCGCAGGCAGACTCAAGTCCTCGCGCAGCAGATTCCACCCGCGCCGCACCAGCGCTTCGGCGCTTGTTGTTCGCTCAATCAGGCCCAGTCCCTTGTTCAGCGGGTCAATAACAGCCGCGCGCGCAATCCTTAGCGATCCTTGTTCATGGGGCAAGGCAACACTCCACGGCGCGCCCGTCACGCAACGGAACGCGTGTGGTGCGCACGCCGCCTATAGTCTATAGTCTCAGTGAGCTTACATGCTGCCTTGCGACACCCTAATCCGTAATGCGAGCGTTTTGGACGGCACCGGCGCCACAGCCGAAGTGCTCGACGTTGCGCTCTGCGGCGATCGCATCTGTGCTGTCGGACCGTCGCTCTCCTTTACTGCAGCTTCTGTCATTGACGCCGAAGGCCTCACTCTCACGCCCGGATTCATTGACGTTCATACGCATGACGACATCGCTGTCCTCCGCAATCCCACCATGCTGCCCAAGATCTCGCAGGGCGTCACCACCGTCATCGTCGGCAACTGCGGCATCTGCGCCGCGCCCGTGCGTCTGCAAGGCGATCCGCCCGACCCAATGAATCTTCTCGGCGCCGCCGACGATTTCCGCTACCTAACCTTTGCCTCTTACGTTGAAGCGGTACATGCAGCGCAGCCAGCCGTGAATGTCGCAGCGCTCGTGGGCCACACCTCGTTGCGCAATAACCACATGGATCGCCTCGACCGCGTCGCCACCGATGCGGAGATCGCCGCCATGCGCGCGCAACTCGAGGAAGCGCTGGCGCAGGGTGCGCTCGGCCTCAGCACCGGCCTCGCCTACGCATCCGCCAACGCCGCATCCACCGCTGAGGTCATCGCCATTGCGCAACCGCTCGCATCCGCAGGGGCCATCTACACCACCCACCTGCGCACGGAAACCGACGCCATCCTCGACGCGCTCGATGAAGCCTTCACCATCGGCCGTACCACTCGCGTACCCGTCATCGTCTCTCACCTCAAGTGCGCGGGCATTGCCAACTGGGGCCGCAGCGACGATGTGCTCAATGCGCTCGACGCCGCACGTACAGACCAGCCCCTCGGCTTCGATTGCTACCCCTACGCCGCAGGCTCCAGCACACTCGATCTCAAGCAGGTGGACGAGCGCATCCTCATCACCGTCACATGGAGCAAACCGCACCCCGAGGTCGCAGGCCAGCCGCTCAAAGCCATCGCAGAGGCATGGGGAACCACTCAACTCGACGCCGCCCGCCGTCTGCAGCCTGCCGGCGCCATCTATCACAGCATCTCTCAGGCAGACATGGAGCGCATCCTCGCGCATCCCGCCACCATGATCGGCTCCGATGGCCTACCCTATGATCCGCGTCCACATCCGCGCCTGTGGGGGACCTTCCCCCGCGTGCTCGGCCACTTGAGCCGCGAGCAGCAGCTAATCCCGCTGCCCACCGCCGTACACAAGATGACTGCCCTGCCCGCGCAGCGCTTCGGCCTCGCCAGGCGCGGCCTCGTGCGGGAGGGATGCTTTGCCGATCTTGTCCTCTTTGACGCAGCGAAGATTATCGATACCGCAACCTTCGCCGATCCCATCACTCCCGCCACTGGCATCGCGGCCGTGTGGGTCAATGGAACGCTCTCCTACCAGGCAACAACCCCCACAGGCAATCGCTCCGGACGCTTTCTGCCCCGTCAGCGCATACAGTGGGTGTAATAAGCATATAGAAAGGAGTCATGATGAGCATCGAACGTTATGGAGTGGAAGGCGGCAAAGGCGCTGGCGGCCAGTATCTGCCCTTTGCCCGCGCTGTTGAGGCCAACGGCTGGCTGTATGTTTCCGGCCAGGTCCCCGCGCTGAATGGCGAGCTTGTCGCGGGCAACATCACCGCCCAGTCCCGCCAGGCCATTCAAAACCTGCTCGCCGTATTGCGCGAGGCAAGCTATGGACCGGAGCATGTTGTGCGCTGCGGTGTGTGGCTCGACGACGCCCGCGACTTTGCAGCCTTCAACGCCGTCTTCCGCGAGTTCTTCGGTGAGCACCCGCCCGCTCGCTCCTGCGTGCAATCCAGCATGGTCGTCGACTGTAAAGTCGAGATTGACTGCGTGGCCTACAAACCGCCAACTGCTTGAGCGATCCTGCATATAAAACGCACGAAATCTCCACTGCACATCGATTGCGAGCCCATGATCGACTCTCACAGCCTCTTTCTTCTCATCACCGCTCTGATCTCGGTCGTCGGGCTCGTCCTGCTCATCGCCGTCCTCAAACTCAACCCGTTCATCTCGCTTCTGCTCGCATCGCTGGCGCTGGCAGCCGCCGCGGGCATGCCTGCCTCTGCCATGATTCACTCCTTTGAAGCGGGCGTAGGCGGCACGCTGGGCCACATCGCCGTCATCGTTGCTCTGGGCACCATGCTTGGCAAAATGATGGCCGAGTCCGGCGGCGCCGACCAAATTGCGCAAACGCTTATTCGTGCCTTCGGTGAAAAGCGTATCAGTTGGGCCATGGTGCTCATCGGCCTCATCGTGGGCCTGCCTGCGTTCTTTGAGGTTGGCTTCGTCCTCCTCATTCCCATCGTCTTCACCGTGGCGCGTCGCACCGGCACGTCGCTGCTCCTCATCGCGCTTCCCATGGTTGCCGCGCTCTCCGTCGTGCACGGTCTCGTGCCGCCGCATCCAGCGGCAGTGCTCGCCGTCAGCATCTTCCACGCGGATGTGGGCCGGACCATCGCCTTCGCGCTGCTCATCGGCATTCCCACCGCCATTGTCGCCGGGCCCGTCTACGCAAAGCTCATTGCGCCCCACGTGAAGCTTGCCAAAGAGAACCCCATGGCCGCAGACTTCGTCGACCATGGCGCGGAGAGCAGCTTGCCCAGCTTCTGGCTTACCGTCTCCACCGTCCTTCTGCCTGTGGTTCTTATGCTCATCGGCAGTTGGGCAGACAACATCTCCACCATGGGCACCTCGCTAAATCACGCGTTGCACCTGCTCGGCAATGATGACTTCGCCCTGCTCATCGGCGCGCTCGTCAGCTTCTTCACGCTCGGCCACCTGCGCGGATTCACGCGCGAAACCATCCTCCGCTTCAGCAATGAGTGCCTCGCGCCCACCGCCAGCATCACGCTCCTCGTGGGCGCGGGCGGCGGCTTTGGCCGCATCCTTCAGGACACAGGCGTTTCGCACGCGCTCATCGCCGTCGTACTGCAACGCCACATCCCGCTGCTGATTCTCGCATGGCTGCTTGCCGCGCTCATTCGCCTGGCCACAGGCTCCTCCACCGTCGCCATGACCACCGCCGCCGGCATCGTTGCGCCCATCGCGCTGCACGCCACCGGCGTTCATCCTGAGTTGCTGGCCATCGCCACCGGCGCAGGCTCGCTCATCTTTTCGCATGTCAATGATGGTGGCTTCTGGCTCGTGAAGGAGTACCTCAACCTCAGCGTCACGCAGACCCTCAAGACATGGTCCGTGTGCGAAACCATCATCTCCGTCACCGCGCTTCTTCTCACGGTGGCTGTTTCTCTCGCGGTGTAACGGAAGCGCAGCGCGCGCCCACGCTGACTCAATCCAAAGAGCAGGCTCAGAACGAATGACCATCGGCATGAAGCAACAAACACTCTCCCGGCGCAGATTCCTCCAGTCAGCGGCAGCGCTCACCGTAGCGCACACCATGCCCGCCATCGCGCAAAGCCTTGGCACCAGCCCCACGCACACGCTCGCCTACGTCGGCACCTACACTGGCAAGGACGGCAACGGAGAAGGCATCTATCTCTTCAACTTCCATCCCGGCACCGGCGCGCTCACAAACCGGCGTCTTGTTGCGCACACGCCCAACCCTTCCTGGATAGCAATTCATCCCTCGCGCAAGTATCTCTACGCCGTGAATGAGGTCGCTGACTTCCACGGCACCAGCGGCTCCGTCAGCGCCTTCGCCATCCAGCCCACAGGCGATCTGCACGCGCTCAACACCGTCAGCTCTCAGGATGCTGGCCCTGCGCACATGAGCCTCGACGCCTCCGGCCGCTTCGCCTTCGTCGCAAACTACGGCGGCGGCAGCATCTCCGTGCTGTCCATCCGCTCCGACGGCTCACTCGGATCCGCAGTTGACGTGCATCGCGACGAAGGCTCCATCGGCAGTACGCGTGCCACCAGCGCTCCGCCCGGCAGCTTCGCCATCAGCGGCCATGACACGCCTCACGCGCACATGATCGCCGCCGACCCGCAAGGCCGGTTCGTGCTTGCCACTGACCTCGCGCAGGACCGCATCTACGTCTATCGCTTCAACACTGCCACCGGAAAGCTCGCGCCGCTGGAGCACCAACCCTTTGTCACTCTGCCCAACGGCGATGGCCCCCGCCACTTCGCCTTCCATCCCAACGGCCGCTGGCTGTACTCCCTGCAGGAGGAGTCCTCCACCATCGCCTTCTTCCACTACAACGCAGCAACAGGCACACTCCGCGCTCAGCAGACCATCTCCGCGCTGCCGCCGGGCTTTGCAGGCACCAGCTTCGCATCGGAGATTCTTGTTGCGCCCGACGGCAAAGTGCTCTACGCCGCAAATCGTCTGCATGACACCGTCACCGTCTTCTCCATCAGCGCCGACGGCACGCTCGCCTTCATCAGTGAGACCTCCACCCTGGGCGACTATCCAGTGCAGCTCCGTTTCAGCCCAGGCGCAGCCTTCCTCTACGCCTGCAACCGCCGCAGCGACGTCATCACCTGCTTCCGTCGGGATCGTGCCACCGGCCGGCTCACCTTTACCGGCCAGTACACGTCTGTAGGCAGCCCCGGCAGCATCACGTTTCTTGAAATGTAGCTGCGTGTCTTGCCTCAGCACACATGCCATCGGATAAGCTGTGTCCGCACATCCAACTGCACCCACGAGGAGAGGATGGCCCCAGCGCGTCGCGTCCAAATCCGCAGCATCCTTGTCCTCTGGCTCTTCGTCCTTAGCGCCGTCGCTTATCTTGACCGCACCAACATCGCCATCGCCGGCACCGCGCTGCGCAGTGAGCTCGGCATCAGCAATCTGCAGCTCGGCTGGATCTTCAGCGCCTTCCTCATCGGCTACGCAGCCTTCCAGGTTCCCGGCGGATGGCTAGCCGGACGTTTCGGTCCGCGCCGTGTGCTTGCCGGCGGTGTGCTCTGGTGGGGACTGTTCTCCGCGCTCACCGCCGTTGCCAGCCCGCGCCTGCCCCATCCGCTGCTCGCGCTCATCCTCATCCGCCTCTCGCTCGGAGCGGGCGAAGCCGTCATGTACCCGGCCTCCAACCAGTTTGTCGCCCAGTGGATTCCAGTACCCGAGCGAGGCCGCGCCAACGGCTGGATCTTCGCCGGCGTCGGCGCTGGTGCGGGCGTCAGCATCCCCGTGCTCACCTGGCTCAATAGTCACTATGGCTGGCGATCATCCTTCTGGTTCAGCGCCATCGTGGGCGTCATAGTCGGCCTCCTCTGGTATCTGCTGGCCCGCGACTTCCCCGAGCAGCATCCCTTCATTTCAAAACCAGAGCTTCAACTCATCCAGTCCACGCGCACCGCTCCCGCCGCCGCTCACAGCGCTGCGCACATTCCCTGGCGCGCCACCATCCTCAATCGCACCGTCGTCGCTCTCACCCTCAGCTACTTCACCTACGGCTACGTTGCGTGGATCTTCTTCAGTTGGTTCTTCATCTATCTCGAGCAGGTGCGCGGACTCAATCTCAAGGCCAGCTCCTTTTTCTCCATGATTCCCTTCCTTGCCATGACCGTCTGCTGCCTCGCCGGTGGAGCGCTCAATGACTGGCTCTCGCGCCACGTGAGCCTGCGCGCCGGTCGCTGCACACTAGCCACCGTTGCCTTCCTGCTTACGTCGCTCTTCCTCGTCGTCGGATCGCACGCGCGCGGGCCCTACACCGCCGCGCTCATCCTCGCCGGCGGAGCAGGCGCGCTCTACCTCTCGCAAAGCTCCTTCTTTGCCATCACTGCCGACGTCTTTGGAGCGCGCTCCGGCGTCGTCTCCGGCGTAATGAATATGGGCGGCCAGGTGGGAGGCGCGGTCACCGCCTCGCTCACTCCCTGGCTTGCCGCGCGCTTCGGCTGGCAGTTCGCGTTCTTCTTCGCCGCTGCGCTCGCCGTCCTCGGCGGCCTGCTCTGGTTCATCGTGGACCCCGGACCCTCCGCCCATGCCCGTCCACTGGCGACGGTCATTGCAGAATAAAATCCCGAGCGCGTTCTCCAGTTGAAGGCGCATACTGTTTGTGCATCCGCGGAGGTCGATCTGAAATGAATAAGCCGTATTCCCGCAGACAGTTCCTCGGCACCATGGGCATGGCTGCCGGCGCCGCCATCGCGCAGCCCGCACTCGCATCCGCGCTCAAAGCGCCCGCCGGCAGCGTCGCCATCGGCATGTGCCCGGAGTACGACCGCCGCGTCACTGACACACTCACCACCATGTTTGACCAGCTCGGAGGACTGCAGAAGCTCGTCAGCGGCAAGACCGTCGCCATCAAGCTCAACATGACCGGCCCCGCCAGCGACAAGCTCGACAAGATGCCCAACCAGATGACCCACTGGGTCCATCCGCAGGTCATCGGTTCGCTCATCACCTTGCTCGGCCAGGCTGGAACCACGCGCATCCGCCTGCTTGAGAGCGCACCCGTCGGCACCAAGCCGCTTGAGGAGTTCATGCTCTCCGCAGGCTGGCGTCCGCAGGCCTTCGCGCGCGCCGCGAAGCACGTCGAGTTTGAGAACACCAACTTCCTCGGCAGCGGCAAGACCTACGCGCGCTTCATGGTACCCGGAGGCGGCCTCATGTACGCGGGCTACGACCTCAATCACTCCTATCGCGACACCGACGTCTTCGTCTCGCTCGCAAAGCTCAAGGAGCACCGCACCGCCGGCGTCACACTCTCCATGAAGAACTGCTTCGGCATCACACCCTGCACCATTTACAGCGACCAGGCGCCAGAGGACGAGCCCAGCATCGTGCCCGTCGGCTATCGCGGCCCCATGCACTCCGGATCGCGCTTGCCGCCCAAGAGCGCGCCTCAGCCCGTCGCCGAATCCAAAGACCCCGGCTTCCGCGTGCCGCGCATCACCGCTGACCTTGTCGCCGCGCGGCCCATCCACCTCGCCGTCATCGACGGCATCTACACCATGACCGGCGGCGAACTGCCCAACCAGGAGCGCAACTGGATCCACAAGCCTGTGCACCCCGGCCTGCTCATCGCCGGCATGAACTGCGTCTCCACCGACGCCGTCGCCATGGCCACCATGGGCTTCGATCCCATGGCTGACCGCGGCCACGCACCCTTCGAAACCTGCGATAACACGCTCCGTCTCGCCGAGCACCTTGGCGTGGGTTCGCGCGACCTCACCCGCATCGAAGTCGTCGGCACTCCGATTTCCAAGGCACGCTACCGCTTCCCCACGCTCACGCAACTCACCACGTAACAGCCCTCCATCTTCGCCTTCACATGCAGGCAGTCCTCCCCGCAGGACTGCCTTCTGTTTGCACGCTTTCCCGCTCGCCAGCGTAGAATTGCGTTTCCGCGCACGACCTTCATTCCCGCAAACGCAGCAGGAGGACGCCATGCCTATTCCGCGCCGTGATTTCTTCAAGGCCGCCGCTGCAACCAGCGCAGCCGCCCTCGCTCCGCGCCTCGCCAAAGCTGAGGAGCAGATCGCACGCGCAACGCGTGCCATGCCCACGCCGCGCATCAAGGACATCCATGTCATCGAGTGCGAGCCCGACGGCGTGCGCCTCACCGTGGTCAAAATCCTCACCGACCAGGACGGCCTCTACGGCTACGGCTGCGCCACCTTCACCCAGCGCGCGGACCTCGTCAAGCCCGCCGTCGAGCGCTACCTCAAGCCCTTCCTTCTGGGCAAAACCACCGACCGCATCGAAGACATCTGGCAGTCCTGCTATGACAGCTCCTACTGGCGGAACGGCCCCGTGCTCAACAACGCCATCAGCGGCATCGACGAGGCGCTCTGGGACATCAAGGGCCGTCAGGCCGGCATGCCTGTCTACCAGCTCGCCGGTGGCAAGTGCCGCGAGGCCGCAGACACCTACGCCCACGCCAGCGGGGCCGAGTTTGAAGACGTCGTGGCAGACGCGCGCAAGTACATGGCGCAGGGCTTTCGCAACATCCGCGTGCAGGTGGGCCTGCCCGGCATGGCAGGCTACGGCTCAAGCCACGGCAAGACCTCCCGCCCCAAGGCGCTGCATGACAAGCCGCTCTTCGATCGCGAAGCCCAGATGCGCCGTGGCCTCAAGCTGCTTGAAATCTGCCGCCGCGAGCTCGGCGATGCAGTCGAACTGCTCCACGACATGCACGAGCGCCTCACACCCAATGAGGCCGTGCAGTTCTGCAAAGAGGCCGAGCAGTACCGCATGTTCTTCATTGAAGACCCGCTCTCGCCCGAAGACCTCGGCTACTTCCGCCAGATTCGTCAGAACTGCGCCACGCCCATCGCCATGGGCGAGCTCTTCAACTCGCCGCACGAGTGGCAGCCGCTCATCACCGGCCAGCTCATCGACTACATCCGCGTGCACCTCTCGCAGGCCGGCGGCTTCAGCCCCTCACGCAAAATCGCCATCCTCGCCGAGCAGTTCGGCGTGCGCACCGCGTGGCACGGCCCCGGTGACCTATCGCCCGTGGGCCACATGGCCAACGTCACACTCGACCTCGTCAGCTACAACTTCGGCATTCAGGAGTACACGCCCTTCAACGAGCGTACCCGCGCCATCTTCCACGGATGCCCGGAAATGCGCGACGGCTACCTGTGGGTCAGCGAGAAGCCCGGCTGGGGCATCGAGATTGACGAGAAAGAAGCCGCCAAAGCGCCCTTCACCGCCAGCCCGCTCAATGGCGGCTGGGGCGAGATTCGCCTCCCTGACGGCACCGTCATCAAGCAATGACAGGCCGCACACGCAACGCGCCGTCTACTTGCCGATGCAGAACGTTGAGAAGATGAGATTCAAAATATCGTCCGGCGTGGTCTGCCCGGTCAGCGAATCCAGCGCCCACAGCGCGCGATACAGATCCATCAGGATCATCTCGTGCGGGATGCCGCTCTCATTCGCCTTGGCCGCATCGCGCAGCGCCGAGCGCGCCGTCGCAATCGCCTGCTGATGCCGCAGGCTCGTCAGCATGCCCGGCTCCGCGGCCGCACCTCCCGTGGCCAACTGCACAATGCGCTCGCGCAGCGCGCCAATCCCCTCGCCCGTCAACGCCGACGTCTGCAGCGCCGCAATCCCCGCTAACTCCGCTGCCTTCAAATCAGCCTTCACCGCATCGCTGCCGGCCAAGTCACACTTGTTGATGGCCACAAGCGCAGGGCGTCCAGCAACGTCCGCCAGCAGGCCACGCTCCTCGTCGTTCAGGGGTTGCGTCGCATCCAGCACCACCAGCACTAGCGCTGCTTCGGCCAGCGCCTCGCGGCTGCGTGCAACACCCATCTGCTCCGCCTCCTCGCACGCCTCGCGCAAGCCCGCCGTATCCACCAGTTCCAGCGGAATCCCCTCCAGCGAGATGCGTTCCGTCACCAGGTCGCGCGTCGTTCCCGGCGTCGCCGTCACTATCGCGCGCTCGCGCTCCGCCAGCCGGTTGAACAGCGAACTCTTGCCCGCGTTGGGCCGGCCCACAATCGCCAGCGTCATCCCGTCATGCACCAGCCGCCCGCGCTGGAATGTCGCCTCCAGTGCCGCCAGCGGCGGGTCCAGCTTATGGATGCGCCGTGCAATCTCCGCCTGCGCGGTCACCTCCACGTCATCCTCGGCAAAGTCGATGCCCGCTTCCATCAGCGCAATCAGTTCCACCAGTGACTGCTTCACCGGCTGCACGCGTCGGCTCAGCGCGCCGCCCATCTGGCTCGCCGCCTGCCGAGCCTGCGTCAGCGTCTGCGCGTCAATCAGGTCGCGCACTGCCTCGGCCTGCGTCAGGTCCAGCTTGCCTGCAAGGAATGCCCTCTGTGTAAACTCGCCCGGCTCCGCCAGCCGCGCGCCCAGTTCCATCGCCCTGCGCAGGAGCAGGTTCAGCACCACCGGTGAGCCATGCGAGGCAATCTCCACCAGGTCATCGCCGGTGTAGGAGTGCGGACCTGCGAAATATGTCACCATCGCTTCGTCAATCCGCGCCCCTTCGGCGTCCTCCGGATCCAGCACGTCGGCCAGGCGCGCATGGGCATGCTCCATGGGCTGGCGCAGCGCCACCAGTTGCGCGGCAATTTCCGCTGCCCGCGGCCCGCTCAGCCGTACAATGCCAATCCCGCCCCGCCCCGGCGGAGTGGAAATGGCCGCAATCGTATCCAGCGCTGTCTCCGCATCCTTCATCGCTGGCTCCAGTGTAGTCCTGCACCACTGGTGCAGCATCTCCCGGCGCTCGCTGTTCCTTGCAAAAACCGTTTAGTACAATATGCTGAGGCACACTCCATTTGAACGCATCGAAGGGGCAAAGACTCCCGTCGCTCCTGTCGGGGTCCGCCAGCGGTTGCGCTGTTCTTGCCTTGCAGAGCATAACGATCCGGCCGCTCCATGCTCTCAGGCCATCCGTGCGTCTGTTGCGTGCCTGCAAATGAATTTGGTTCCGGCCCGGCCGCACCTTGCGTGCTTCCGTTTGGGCCGCGGGCCTCGCAGGAAGAAGGTTGCATGAAAGTACGGGCCCCGTTCCCAGCCGGTCACTCCCTCCGCTTGGCACAATCGATTGCACAAACCATCGCGTGTCTCCTGGCGCTCACATGCCTCATCGCCTCCACTGCCGGCGCGCAGGCCCCTGCACAGGCCGTGTGGAGCGGCATCCTCCGCAATGCAGGCGGCGCACCCATCACAAACGCAACCGTCACCCTCACTGCCGGCAGCGAACATGCATCCGCCGTCACCGGTGCCGATGGCCGCTTCCAGTTCGCCCCGTTGCCCCTCGGCCAATACCGCCTCACCGTCAAGACAAAGGACATCGTCGATGACTTCCCGCAGGCCATTGACCTTGCTGCCTCGCAGTCGGTAGCCGTTACAGTCTCCGGACGCGGTGAACTCAGCGTCGCCGCGCTCCCCGACAAGCTGCAATCATCCACCGGCGGAGAAGAACTCTCCGGCCAGGCCGTCAGCTCCCTGCCGCTCAACAAACGCGACTTCAGCTCGCTGCTCCTGCTCGCCGCCGGCACCATGACTGACACCAACGGCGCCACCAACTTCACCCAGCAGTTCGCCATCAACGGCCAGCGCGGCGTGGAGGCTACCTTCGCCATGGACGGCGCCGACATCAGCGACCCCGAGATGGGCGGTTCCACCTTCTCCAACTTCGACGTTGACGCCGTCGAAGAGATCCAGTCCTCCTCCGGCTGGATGCCCGCAGAAATCGGCCACGGTGCCGCCGGATTCACCAACATCATCACCCGCTCCGGCGCCAGCGGCTTCCACGGCTCCTTCTTTGAGTTCGTCCGCAACTCCGCCTTTGATGCGCGCAACTACTTTGACTATTCCACGCCGGCCTACCCGGGCCGCATTCCGCCCTTCCGCCGCAATGAATTCGGACTCACCAACGGCGGCCCCGTCTACCTGCCGCACCTCTACGACGGCCGCAAGCGCACCTTCTACTTCGCGCAGTATCAGGGCTTCCGCCAGGTGCTCGGCACCACGCAGGTCATGCCCGTGCCCACTGCCAACGAGCGCGCCGGCATTGACAGAATCACCTACCCAGACGGCTCCACCGACGTCCTCAACGTCCCCGTCAATCCCGACATCGCCGCCATCCTCGCCCGCTATCCCATGCCGAACTATACCCAGGGTGCCTACGGCGATCGCACCTATGCCACTGCATCCAAGGTCTACACCAATGCGGATCAGTTCTCCGTGCGCATCGATCACAGCTTCTCGCCCAGGGACCAATTCTTCGCGCGCGTCAACTTCAATGACCTCACCGGTCCCACCACCAACCCCGACCAGACCGCCATCGACCCCACCTTCGGCGTGGAATACAATGACCACCAGCGCAACGTGATGGGCGACTACAAACGCACCGTCAACCCGCATCTCGTCCTGGAATCGCTCTTCAGCATCACCCGCTCCACGCCCGGCTTTCCCACCACCAATTACACCGACCCCGCGGTCAAGTTCGGCGACGGCCTCTTTGAGGCGTTCAACAGCGCCGCCGGCTCGGTGATGCAGGCCTACGGCAACCTCTTCCAGGGCAAGCAAACCGTGGCATGGATCAGGGGAAAGCACAACGTCATGGCCGGCGTTGAGGCCCGCCTCAATCGCGACACCACTTATTTCGGCGTCAGCCCCAACGGCGAATACGACTTCGGCGGCGGCACCTCATACGCCATGGAGGCCATCCCCTCCCAGAGCGGTACACACAACGTTGCCGTCGGCGATCCGCTACCAGACACACTCTCTGCCTTCCTCTCCGGCAGCGCCTTTGTCTATACCGTCGAGCTCGCCGCGCCGGGCGTCTCCGGCGGCGACCACATGGGCCCCGCAGCCATTAACCGCGAAAACTACGCCCTATGGCTCCAGGACAGTTGGAGGATCACCCCGCACTTTACGCTCGACTACGGCCTGCGCTGGGACCTCTACACACCCATCTCTGAGCGCGCCAAGCGCACCAGTGCGCTGCGCTACATCAACGGCGCACAGCAGTATGTCGTCAACCCGCAGCCCGGCTACCAGACCAGCAAGCACGGCTTTGAACCACGCGTGCAGGCTTCATGGCAGGCGTCCAACAACCTCTCCATCCATGCCGGCGGCAGCATCATGGTCATCCCGCCCAACATCTGGCAGGACAACTTCCTCACCGGTTCAACTCCCTTTGCCGTCACGCCGCGCCTCGTTGCCGCACAGGGCGCGCCCATCCCCTACGGGTTCAAGATCACCCCGGCGCAGTTGCCCGAGGCTTACACCCCCAGCGGTCAGCCCGTCTTTCAGGCCGCCCCCTACAGACCGGCCGCGCCCAACACCATCATGGACGTGGACCGTTACGAAAAGGACATGGCCGCACTCACGCCCAGCCATGTGGTCAGCGCGCTCAACCTCAGCGGCATCGACGCTTCCTTCACCAACGCCACACTCTTCACCTGGACCGCGGGCTTCGAGCGCAAGATCCGCAACCTCACCGCTGACGTGAACTACGTGGGCACGGCCGCCCAGCGCCTGCCGCGCTACAGCTTCCCTAACGCCTATCCCGGCGCCTATCCCGGCTTCGCACCGCATACCGATTTTGATAGCAATGGCAATGTCATCGGCGGCTTCGGCGTGGAGAACGTCATCGTCTCTGACGCTCACTCCACCTACCACGCCCTCCAGTCCTCCATCTCCGGCACCGTCGGCCACGGCGGTCCAGGCATCCAGGCCAGCTACACCTGGAGCAAGTCCCTCGACGACACCAGCCTCGTGCTCGGCGGTACAGGCTCCACCGGAGCCACAGCCTCCGGCTTCTCGCAGAATCCCTACGATACGCATCCGGAGAAGGGCCCTTCCAACTTCGACGTCACTCACTCCTTCAACCTCAGCCTCGCCCAGGACATGCACGTCGGCGGCGTCCCCTTCCTGCGGCCGCTCGGCAGAAAGTTCACCGACGGCTGGGAGATGCTCAGCATCTCCGGCATCAGCTCCGGCCAGCCCTTCACCGTCTACTCCGGCATCCAACAAACCGGCTATGGCGCCAACGGCGTCGACCGCCCCGACCAGATCGGCAAGCCGCATCTCTCCACCGCGCGCAAGGTGCGCGAGGACTACTTCGGCCTCGGTGCCAACAACGCCTCTTACTTCAGCATTCCCATCCATGTGCCCAACGGCACCGGGCCCAACCAGGGCCGCTTCGGCACGCTCGGCCGCAACACCTTCCGCGGCCCCGCCTACTACAACTTCGACTTCGCCTTCATCAAGGACACTTCCATCGGCCACCGCACCAGCGGAACCGAGCGCATGGACCTCCAGTTCCGCACCGAGCTCTTCAACATCTTCAACATCGTCAACATGGGCCTGCCCTCCAACATCCTCAACGGCTCCGGCTTTGGCATGATCAGCCGCACCGCCGGCACCTCCCGCCAGATTCAGT
Organism: Acidobacteriota bacterium; assembly: GCA_021818105.1. GTDB lineage: Bacteria > Acidobacteriota > Terriglobia > Terriglobales > Acidobacteriaceae > Telmatobacter. The sequence continues at coordinate 368 of JAKAFB010000076.1, read as the reverse complement.
TCTCCCTCAAGCTCATTTACTAGCCTCATACCTCTCGGCAGAACGCGGCCCACCCGCGTTCTGCTATAAAGGGTGCGCAATTCGGCCTGCCCTCTGGCACTCCGCGTAAAGCTTCCTACGCGCTGCGCAGCAGGCCTGGAGGCTCCCATGCATTCCGTTCGCTTTGCTTTCACCCAGCGCCTTGCGCTGGCCGCTCTCGCGCTTACCTTCGCTGCGCCTTCCGCACTCGCGCAAAAACCGCTCGCACAGCAGTCCACCGGCCCCCGCGTCGATCTCACCGTCGTCAAACCGGAATCCGTCGGCTTCTCCACCGAGCGCCTTGAGAATCTGCACGCCATCATGCAGCAGGTTGTCGCTCAAAAGCAGAT
>JAKAFB010000011.1:67105-76029 GCA_021818105.1 Acidobacteriota bacterium | reverse complement strand
GCCTCGCTGATGCCCTTCGTAGAGTCATCCGCTGGGCCCAGCCCGAAATACAGCTTTGTCTCCACCCATCCGACCGCCACTCCCAGATGCGCGGCATCGCCCGCCAGCGTCGGGGGAGTCGCCGGGTTCAGCACGACACGCCCGTGCCCGCATCCCGCCAGCACTGACGCGATAGCCAGCAGAACATACACGCCGAGTGCAGGGACAAAGCGCATGCGCTCTCCGCACAACATTTCAGAGGGGCTTATTTCTCGATTTCCACGCCACGCCAGAAGGCCACATAGCCCTTGATCTTGCGCGCAACCGGCTTGGGGTCAGGGTAGTACCAGGCGGCGTCGGGGTTATCCTGCCCATCGATGAGCAGGCTCATATAGCGCGCCTGCCCCTTCGAAGGATCAGTGGAGGTGGTACTGCTGGGGCGGAAGTACTCCCGCTTCAGGCTCGATTCAGGGAAGTACACATTCCCATCGATCGTTACAACTGCATCACTCTCGGCAATCACTTTGCCGTTCCAGATCGCTCGTGCCATGGGCTTTCCCGGTCAAATCAACATCTTACCCTCTCGCCGGCTGCCGTACGAGCCAGCGAGAAGGTGACGGATATGACACTAACAGAGATTCCCCGGCATGGCGAGTCCGTCTTGCAGAACAGCCAGGCGGAAGAACCTACTTGGCTGCGGCAATCGAATCGATGTGAACGCTCTTCTTGGCCTCGTCCACTGACGCGGTTACCGTCACATGGTCGCCATAATAGCTCTTCACAGCGTCCGGGTTATCAATCGTCCAGACGGCCTTCTTGGCCTCGTCCACAAATACCGGGGCCATACCGCCCTGGATGCACTTCTTCACACAGGCCGCGCCCGTTCCCGCATGCTTTGCTCCGCACATCGAGTCCGAAATCCAGCCGTTCAGCTTCGTTGAGTTCGCAGCGCTCGACATCGTCGCTGCAGAAGCCAGCGCCAGTACTACTACACCCACAAGATGCTTCACAGGAACCTCCAGGGGAAGATCTATTGTTGCAGCTAACATCATGCTCCACGGCCCTTGCATTGCACAAGTCCGCGGCGCGTATCATTTCGCCACACAAAAACAGGAATGCCTTTTTCGCTACCCGAGCAAATCCGCCCAGGCTCTCACGCCTGCGCCAGAATTGCCTTCCGCCGCGCCTCGATCGCCTTCAACGCAGATTCATACCGCGTCCCTGCCGCAGAAAAACGTTCCACCAATTCCGACGTCTTCCGCATAAACATAGGCTGCTTCTCGCGGACAACCTCAAGAAGGTGCGCAAACTTGGCCAGCAAAAAGAAGCCCTCACCATTGCAGTCCACAAACAGCTCGGCGGAAACAGCCCCATGCAGCACCAGCGCTGCCGCCATCTCCCAGTAGGTCGTCACCTGCCGAAACCACGCATTGTGCGGGTCACGCGGATTCGCCGCCACCGTAAAAAACTCCTCCGCCGTCGCGGGCCACCATTCGCCGGCCATCCACGCCCGCGCCTTGCGCATCTCCGCCTCTGTGCGCAATTCATAAAGTTTCAGGATGATCTCCGCATCCGCACTACTCGCAAGCATCCGTTCCATCAACAGGTCCCCCGGGCCTCGCTGCTCATACTAAAGGATTCCCCCTGCGCCGCGCAGAAGAGAAAAAACAGGCAAACAGGAAGGGCAGGCTCAGAAGCTTCCGAGCCTGCCCTTCCTGTCTTTCAATTGTCTTACGCAGGCTGCAGTTCCTTGGCGTTGGAGGCCTTCTCCACCACTGGCCCGTGCGTTGCCGCCGTCGGTGGAGGCGGTGCATCTCCTATGCGCTTGGAGTAGCTGCACGCCGCCGTTGCGGCCTCAGCCTCCGCAGACTTCTTGCCGCGGCGCTTCGGCGCTGCCTCTTCTTCGACGCCCTTCTTCTTGTTGGGGCACTCCAGATAAATGCCCGACTTTAGCGTCTTCTCCACCAGGTAAGGGCTGCCACACTGCGGGCACTTCTCCGCCACCGGCTTATAGTTCGACGTGAAGTCGCACTTGGGATAATTCGTACATCCCCAGAAGATATTTCCGCGCCGCGCCTTGCGTTCGGCCAGGTCGCCCTGCCCGCACTTCGGGCACTTCATGCCTTCAATGATGTTTTGCTTCACATACTTACACTTCGGATACCCCGAGCACGACACAAACTCACCATACGCCCCCTGCCGCAGTACCAGCGGCTTGCCACACACCGGGCACGCCTCGCCCGTCGGCTCCGGCGGCTTCTGCTGCTGCTTCTGGCTCAGCTTGCGGATCGTCTTGCAGGGCGGATCCTCGTTATACCCAGGACATGCCATGAACGGTCCCCACGGCCCGCGCTTCAGTACCATCACGCGCCCGCAGTTCTCGCAGTACTCCTCCGTGTCGCCAGCCTCCTGCGCCTCCGGCGTATTCAGGTCCGGCTTGGCTTCAATATTCTCCTTCGTGAACGTGCAGCTCGTCGGGTCCTTCTTGTTATATGCCGAGCACGCATAGAAGCTGCCAAACTTGCCCCACTTCAACACCAGCGGCGACCCGCACAGATCGCACTTCTCATTCGTCAGCTTCTCCATCCGCTTGATGTCTTCCATGTTCTTGCCGGCGTCCTTGAGTTCATCCTCAAAGTAGTCGTAGAAGCCATTCAGCAGATCGGTCCACTTCTCCTTGCCTTCCTCAATGTCGTCCAGTTCTTCCTCAAGCCGCGCCGTGTACTTCGTATCAAAGATATAAGGAAAGTTCTTCACCAGCAGTTCACACACCACCACGCCAATCTCCGTGGGATAGAACCGCCCGCGCGACCCACCATGCTTCACCACATACTCGCGGTCCTGAATCGTATTGATGATCGACGCATACGTCGACGGCCGTCCGATGCCACGCTCTTCCAGTTCCTTCACCAGCGATGCTTCGTTATACCGCGGCGGAGGTTCCGTAAAATGCTGCTCGTCATTCAGCTTTTCCAGCTCCAGCTGCTTCACATCGTCCAAAATCGGCAGGCGGCTTGCCAGCGACTCATCTTCCTCATCCTTCGCGTCCTTCGACACCTCGTACAGCTTCTGATAGCCATCGAAGATTACCGTCGTGCCGCTGGCCCTGAAGTCGTACGTCCGCTTGTCCACCGGGCTTGCCGCAACAATGTTCACTTGCGTAACTGCAAGCTGCGCCGCAGACATCTGCGAAGCCACAAAGCGCTTCCAGATCAGCGTGTACAGCTTCAGTTGTTCGTCGCTCAGGTAGCGCGCAATCGACTCCGGCGTCCGAGCAGCGTCCGTCGGGCGAATCGCTTCGTGCGCATCCTGCGCGTCCTTCTTACCCTTGAACACATTCGGAGACTCCGGCAGATACCGCGAGCCAAGCTCCTTGCCGATCCACGCACGCGCACCGGCTATCGCCTCCGGCGCCACGCGCGGCGAGTCTGTACGCATATACGTAATCAGGCCTGTTGTTCCCTCTGCGCCCAGGTCCACGCCCTCATAGAGCCTCTGCGCCACACCCATCGTGCGCCGCACGTTAAAGCCCAGCTTCCGCGCGGCATCCTGCTGCAGTTGGCTCGTCGTGAACGGCGGCGGCGGGCTCTGCTTCCGCTCCTTCTTCACCACGGAGGCAACCGTCCACTGCGCCTTTTCAAGAGCTGCAACCGCAGCCTTCGCGTCCTTTCCGCTGGCAAAGGCCGGCGCGCTCACTGTATCGACTGTCAGGCGCTCGCCGTTGATGCCCACCAGCCGAGCCTTGAAACTCCGCTCCGCCTGCGACTCGGGATGCAGCAGAGCCTCCAGTGTCCAGTACTCCACTGGCTTGAATGCGCCTATCTCGCGCTCGCGTTCCACAATCAGACGCAACGCCACCGTCTGCACGCGCCCCGCGGAAAGACCCCGCCGCACCTTGTCCCACAGCAGCGGAGAAATCTGATACCCCACCAGCCGGTCCAGCACACGCCGCGTCTGTTGCGCGTCCACCAGGTTCTGGTCCACGTCCCGCGCGTGGCCAAAGGCCTCCTGTACGGCTTTCTTCGTGATCTCGTTGAACGTGACGCGGTGAATCTTCTTCTTCTCTTTAGCGTTCGTGCCCAGCAGCAGCGCTAGGTGATACGCAATCGCTTCACCTTCGCGGTCCGGATCAGGCGCCAGAAAAATCTGATCCGCCTTCTCCGCCGCCCGCTTCAACTGCTCCACTACCTTCTCTTTGCCGGGCGACACAATCAGCTCCGGCTCGAACGTCCGCTTCTTCAGCTCCACGCCAATGTCGTTCTTGGGCAGGTCCATTATGTGCCCCACCGAAGCGCGCACCTCGAAACCTTTGCCCAGATACTTCTCAATCGTCTTGGCCTTCGCCGGCGACTCGACGATTACTAATGATTTGCTCATTGCCATCCTTAATATGTCGTGCTGGTACTGCCAAGCCTGTTGGACTCACGCAGTGTCCATTCCGTTACTTCTCTGCCTTGTTGCATTCACTGGTGCGCGGGCAGCCGTCGCACCATGGCCTGAAAATTCCGCTACAAAAGTTGGAAGCTAACACGAAACACTACTCCGTTTCCACTTGTACAGGAAATTTTCCAAGGCTCGGACGCAGGGATAACTTCCGCCAAACACGCTGCATAATGGCGCAAATGCGAAGAAAACACTCGCTTTGCTCCCGCATCAAATTCCCCAGCGCTCACAATGCCCGCACGTAGTTCTTGCCCGGCAACTGGCGCACGCGGCCCGTCATCTCTAATTCAAAGAGCGCAGTAAATACCTCCGATGAGGTCAGTTGCGTCTCCAGCATCTCCAGAATCTCATCCATCTGCAGCGCCTCATCCGAACGCAAAATCTCAAGCACCATGGCCTCCTGCGGCCCCAGTGCCGGCTCAGGCAAAAGAGATGCGGTGGCCTCCGGTTTGGATGCAACGCCCGCCTCGGCCTCCAGTTCCAGCCGCACCTGCGAGGGTAGGTCTTCCCACACATCCTCCCACGTCGCCACCAGCTTCGCGCCCTGTTTAATCAGTGTGTTGGGCGTCCACGAATTCTTGCTCGTCACGTTGCCTGGCACCGCATACAGGTCGCGGTCCTGCTCCGCTGCGCAGCGCGCCGTCACGCGTGTTCCAGAGTTCTCACTCGCCTCCACCACCAGCACGCCAATGCTCAGCCCGCTGATGATGCGATTGCGCCGCGGAAAATTCTGCGGCGCAGGAAACGTCCCCATTGGCAACTCGCTCACAATTGCCCCGCCCGTCGCCAGAATCTCCTCCGCCAGCTTCTTGTTCTCTTTTGGATAAATCACGTCGATGCCCGTCCCCCACACGGCCACCGTGGGCATGCGTGCAGCCAACGCTCCCTTGTGCGCGCAGGTGTCAATGCCTCGCGCCATGCCGCTCACAATCAGCAACCGCCGCGCTGCCAGATCGCGCGAAAGCATCTCCGCCACGCCAGCCCCATACGGCGAGGGATGCCGTGTCCCTACCACTGCCATCGCAGGCCGCGTCAGCAATCCATCTTTCCCGCGCACCCACAGCACCGGCGGCGGATCGTAAATTTCCTTCAACCGCTCTGGATACTCCGCGCAACTAAACGTAAGGATCGTCGCGCCCTGCGCGATCACACGCGCCCACTCTTCCTCTGCAGCCTGCCGCGCCTTGCCGTCGAACAGATACTGCGCCGCCGCCGCTGGTAGCCGCAATCCTTCCAGTTCGGTCAGCGTCAGATCCCAGAGTCGGCTCGGCTCATCCAACTCCCGCATCGCTTCCAGAATGCGGCGCGGCCCCAGTCCGGGCGTCAGCGCCAGGGCCAGCCACGCAAGCCTGTCTTCATCTGCCTGTACGGAAATTGTGGGCCTTGTTTCTTCGGGTGTAATGCTCATGGCAGGAGCACACGTGCACCACTACACACGCATGCGATTCTCTCGTAATCCATCAGAAATTCATTTTCGACAATTGCGCTCACACTAACTGGCCCCGCCCCGGAAGTCAAGACTCCGTAACAAGGCTGACGCCTCGCGGAATCCCTGGCGCCCCACTGGTAGTCTAATAAATTGTGAGCAGCTCATCCCATTCCCGCTTGCGCATCGCAGCCATTCGCTTTCTTAACCCCGCGCCCCTCATGTGGGACTTCGAGCATCCTCCCCTGAATGAGCTGCTTGCCGGCCGCTATCGGCTGGACTGGATGTTGCCTTCCGAGTGCGCCGATCGCCTCACCGCAGGCTACGCTGATATCGGCCTTGTTCCTATCGCCGCGCTGGCCACCAATCCTGACCTGCTCATCCTCCCTGGCTGTACTATCGCCTCCAAGGAACGCGTCCGCTCCCTGCTCCTCGTCCGCCGCGCCTGCCAGCCGCTCGACAAGTTGCGCAGCGTCGCCGCAGACACAGCCAGCCGCACCACCATCACCTACGCTCGCCTTCTCTTTCACAAGTGGGGTAATCCGCAGGTGCCCTTCATCCCCATGGCAGCCGATCTCGACGCCATGCTCGCCCACGCTGACGCTGCCATCATCATCGGCGACCCCGCGCTCCTGGCTCTCGAAGAGCGCGCCAATCGCTTCGAGCGCACCGGCGAGGAACTCGTCTATCACGACCTCGCCGCCGAGTGGCGCTCTCTTACCGGCCTGCCCTTCGTCTCCGCAGTGTGGGGCGCAGCGTGCGGCCAGCCGCTCGCCGAACTGGTCGCAGAGGACTTCATCCACTCCCGCGATCACGGCCTCGCGCACATCGACGCTCTCGTCAGTGAGTGGTCCGCGCGCCTGCCACTGCCGGAAGAAACCATTCGCGCCTATCTCACCACCAACATCCACTACGTCCTCGACGACGAATGCATCGAAGGCATGCGCGGCTTCTTCCGCATGGCCGCGACAATCGGCCTGCTCCCCGCATACGATCCTGAAATTGCAGCCTTCGCCCTCTAACAACACAATGCACGCATACGCACAAAGGCCGTTCCCTCGAGGAAACGGCCTTTGCTCATTCGCTCAGTGTCGCCTGCGTTAAATCTCCCACCGCAGCAGCGCCGCGCCTACGGTAAAGCCCGCGCCCACCGCGGCAATCAGCAACAGGTCGCCCTTCTTCAGCTTGCCCTCTTCAATCGCCGTCTCCATAGCCAGAGGAATCGTACCCGCTGAAGTATTGCCGTATTTGTCGATGTTGATGATGACGCGCTCCGGGTCCATTCCCAGCCGGTCCGCCGTCGCCGTAATGATGCGCTTGTTCGCTTGGTGCGGAATAAAGCAGCCCAGGTCCGCGCCCGTCACTCCGCTGCGCTCCAGGACGCGGGTCGTCGCCTCGGCCATCTTGCGCACCGCAAACTTATACACCGCCTGCCCATCCTGGTAGATGTAGTGCATCTTCTTGTCCACCGTCTCGTGCGTTGGCGGATTCAAACTTCCTCCGCCCTTCAAATTCAGTGAAACGCCGCCCGCGCCATCAATCTCATGCACGTAATCGATGAACCCAATCTCGCCCTCTTCCGCCGGCTCAATCAGCACCGCGCCGCCGCCGTCGCCGAACAGCACGCAGGTCGTGCGATCCGTGTAGTCCGTCATGCGTGTATTCGCGTCCGCGCCGCACACCAGCACCTTGCTGTGCGCGCCGCTCTCCACCAGCTTCACGCCCGCCTGCAATGCAAACACAAATCCCGAGCAACCCGCCGACACATCGAAGCCCCATGCACCCTTCGCGCCCAGCTTGTCCTGCACCAGGCAAGCCGTCGAGGGGAACATCATGTCCGGCGTCACCGTGCCCACAATGATGACTTCCACCTCGCTCGCGTCAATCCCACGCGCCGCCAGGCACTTCCTGGCTGCCTCCGTGCACATGTCGCTCGTGCCCTGCCCCTTGGCCAGCACATGCCGCTCGCGAATACCTGTCCGCTCCAGAATCCACTGGTCGTTGGTATCCACCATCTTTTCAAGGTCTTTGTTGGTCAAAACTTGGGGAGGAACGTAGGTTCCGAGCGCCGTAATCTTTGCGCGCCGGCCCACCACAGGACGCACGGTGAGGCTCAATGCATTTCTCCTTGCGACCCACGCTCGGGCTAAAACGCTTCCGGCCGGCCGCTCCACATCAAAAAGACTTTAGTTCAGCAGCCCGGCCTCTTGCCAGTCTTAGCCGCAGGCACCGCGCCAGAGCCATTCCAACCGCCGGGCACACAAAAAAGTACCGGGTGACCTACTGCGCCCGTACTAGCCCGTTACCGTTGCTTCCTTCCGGACCTGGCGGGGTTGGCGGGATTACGTCGCGTAGGACCCGGCACTTCAGATTCTAGCATCTTGCGGCTGGGTCGTGGTTGGCAGGCCTAACCCACAAGCAATCAGACGCTTTGCACACGCTAAACACTCACCCGCGCAGCTCCGCAGCCTTCACTTGCAGCTCTCCCGCCAAGTCGCTCTGCACACCGTTCACTCTTCAAAACCAATTGCCGCCTGCTTTATCATGAAATCAGGTTTTGTTATGCCGTTTCCCATCAAAGTCTGCGTCATCTGCTCAGAGGAATTTGAACTCAGGCCCGGCAAGCCCGGCTTCGCTAATCGCTGCCCCGCCTGCAGTGAACCGGAATCCGAAGACGACACAAAGTCAAAGCAACACCTCAGCGCCGAAGAGCGCAAGGCCGAGAGCGAAGCCAACGCCGAGCGCCGCAAAGCCATCCGTGACTTGCTCTACCGCAAAGACAGGTAAGCTCCTGCACAAGCCGCTCGCGCACGGCAACTTCCGCTTCCCGGTACAATAAGACTGTGAGCAAACTTTCCCCACCCACGGCTCCCACCGTGGGCTTTATTTCGTTAGGCTGTCCCAAAAACCTCGTCGATTCCGAGGTCATGATGGGCCTGCTGGACCGCGCCGGTGCGCGCCTCACCGCCCGTCCAGAAGACGCCGAAATCCTCGTCGTCAACACCTGCAGCTTCATTGACACCGCCAAGCAGGAGTCCGTCGACACCATCCTCGAAATGGCCCGCCACAAAACCGA